>CAZAZU010000002.1:0-90344 GCA_964490105.1 uncultured Gammaproteobacteria bacterium
CGACCTCTCAGTCCAGCTACCCGTCATCGCCTTGGTAGGCCGTTACCCCACCAACAAGCTGATAGGACGCAGGCTCATCTCTTGGCGGTCCGTTAAGACCTTTACTCTTACGAGAACTATGGAAAATTACCCCTCCTTTCGGAGGGCTATGTTCCACCTAGAGGTAGATTCCTACGCGTTACTCACCCGTCTGCCGGTTGTTCGTATTGCTACGAACCCCCTTGACTTGCATGCCTAAGGCACGCCGCCAGCATTCATCCTGAGCTAGGATCAAACTCTCAAAAAAATATATCTAGCAAAGCTAAACATATTTAAAAATTGACGAAGTTCTTCTCTGATAAATCAGAAAAAATACTTCATCTTGCTCTTACATAAATGTAAGAATCCTACCACTTTTCAATTGCTGAAAAGTGTGTTTGCATAATGTGCTGTCAAAAAATAAATTATTAATGAGCAAATGGCTTTTCCCTACTAACTCTTTTCCTTTGTTAGCCTTAGAATTACCCAAATGTAAAGACAAAAAATCCCGCCTGAAGCGGGTTAAGAAACCTAACTTTGGCGATATGACTTTACATATGTACTAGACATTATAAGCTCGGACGAGGCCAAAGTCAACCCTTTTGCTGAGGTTCAACTAAATCAGCATTATGTAGCTCTGGTCGTCTCCTACCTGAATAAATGACTGCACCGGCCCCAATTGCTGTACCTACAGATAAAGCTAATGCAACTCCGCCACCAGCTGTGAACCACAATGATTCAGTTAATCTGTTCTCGAGCTGCTGATTATAAAGCTTATTAGTACCTATTGATGTTGCATTTGCGTTCCTTCTTTGCTCATCTTGAAGTCTACCTACTTCACCTGCTGAATCATATAAAACACCTCCTCCAGCAGCAACACCAAGACCAGCTAAGCTGAGTGCGCCTATTAAACCTAATCTTCGATCTGGATTTGCCATAATCAAGGATTTATATCACTAAGGAGTCCATGTGTCAACGATTATCATGCTGCATGAGGAAGCTCAACTGGAGCCTCTCTTCGAATCCTATGAATTGTTCCGTGTCCTGTTTCGCCTACACTCATAGGCTTTATCATTCCGAGAACAATTGGAGGCTCGGTTATCTCACTAGAAATTCCTATAAAACCTCTCTGCCTTGACCCCTTAGGGCCGTCTATAAATGCAGTGAAGTAATGCACAAATCTTATTTCTGGAATTCTACCACCATTTAGTGCACTCAAGTCATCCATACTTAATGAAGTCATTTCTAGTCTCCAATTTCCAGATTCATCCCTTGACTGATGAACAAAACGAAGTTCACTTGTATCTGCATCTACCTCTGTTGTTTTTCCTCCCTCAGGAACCCATTCCCCTCCTTGACTAGTAGGAACATGACCAAAATTTTGATACTCATTAATAATCGGTTCGTCAATCAACTGATACTCTCCAGCCCAATTTCCAGATCGTTTTGCCAATGAAATTGTTCCTTCCTTTGGATAGTATTTTCTGTCTTTCTCTTTAACAAATTTTCCAACAGTAGTTACTGTCATAAAAAATTCTTCTTCTCCAGTTTCGCGATTTATTACTCCCCCTCTGGGGCCAAGTCCATCAACAGGCTCAGCATCATAAAGACCTACTATTCCTTTTTCCAGATCCGGTCGAAGAGCTACGCCACCAAATTCAAAATTCGTTGGGCCATCACCAACTAAATACAGGATTCTTCCTCCTGGGCCAAAGCAGCGTTCTTGTTGTAAAAGCACTTCTCCTCCAGGTGTTACGCCTGATGCAACAAGTGTATTTTCAAATCTCTCTCCATCTTCATCTATGAATTCACGGTCAACTCCATTCATCTTTACCTCACCTACTAAACGCCAAGAAGGAGCGGATAAGTCAGGAGCTTCATAAACTTGTTCGATCCATCCTGACTGTGTAGTTCCGTTATTTATAGAAGCATAAAGTCGTATTCGATCAGCTCTAGGATCTAGTGATGCGTCCTTTGCATTTAAAGGATGGTCTTCAAGCTCAATTGGTCTTCTTTCAAGAAAAGGAAGATCAGGCGTTTTAGGTAATGCGCCATATTCCTGAGTCGATAATAAAGCTTGAAGGTCTGGAGCCTTTACGTCTGGCATAATAAATTCTCTGTGTCCAACTGGAGCAAATACTCCTGATTCAACACTAGTCATATTGTTTACAATTTTCTTACTAAACAGCTACACAATCTTGACAGATTTCAGACAATTTTTGTGTAAGAATTTTGACCAAAAAAAATCTCCCCAAATGGGGAGATTTTAATCTGCGGAGGGGGTACGATTTGAACGTACGCTCCAGTCAAACTGGAACTTACCCGAAAATCGGTTGGGTGCACTAGACCTGCTATGCGACCCCTCCAGGAAGCGATAAGTATAGTATATTTCCAGATAAAATGCAAGAATAACATGACAGGAAATAGACTATAAAATCAATAATATAAATAAAATTTATGCCTAGAAATTCTCTTTGTCAAGTGTACCTAAAATGAATACTGTAGACAAAAAATTTTTGTAGTAGTAAAATAGATTCTTATTAAAAATGAGCGACGAACCCCTTAAGTCCCCGACAAATCTGGAAGATAAAAATGAAGCCGAGAGGCAAAATATATCACCACGTGATTTTGATACGGGCTCCACTTCCAGTGGCATTGAGGTTACTGAAGATATTTTTAATGGATTCAAATGGAAAGTCTTTGGCGCACGTCCAAATGTAGCTAAAATGTATGAAACCATAAAAGATCAAGCATTTTACAACTATTCTAAGTCACACATCAGAGAAAACAGAAATAAGATCATAAAAGGCAGAAAAGAAGAGCTATCTGCTACCATCTACGAACAAGTTAGAAGAACTTTAGGAAGTACCATCGCAGAAAGCGTCGTAAGACAGCTTAAGGATAACTCTAGTGTCTCTACTGTTCAGCACTCTTCCCCGCTTGGTCATCCAGATTCCTTAAATACTATTCTTCAGAATGCACTTCCATATTTTGATAGTAATAGGCCTGATTTAAAAAATGTAATAGTTATGGCCTGCTCTCAAGTTTCGTTTAATAATACGAAATTCCCAAGAGGCCACATTTTCCATTCGTTTGAAGGCGGTAAACTCTACACTGACGACATTACGCTTTTTGGCCATACTGTTGATGCTCTACCTGTAATTCACCACGGGCCTTATGACGCAACCGGAATCAAAGAATGCCAAAATTGGCTTTTAGCATATGAGAGGGAGGGAAAAATATCTAAAGAAACCAAGCAAAGAATAAGCTCTTTCATAAATAAGATTTATAATTCCCCGCATCCTCTGTCAGCTGATGATTATTTAGATCAATTAACAATTACCAATTATTTTATTTTCAAAAAACTTTTTCAGAAATTCAACAAATTTAGGCCAAATTTAGTCTACCTATCTCAAGAAAAAGTAACTTTAGATTTAATAAAAAATAATCATTTAGAAAAAGACACAATTATTAATAAAATTTTATTTGACTCTAGATACTACGCGCTTTTGGAAAAATATTTTGATGGAATAACCGGAGCATTTGATAGTAATAAAAACTTGGGCACATTCCTTTTCTGGGGCCATCCTAATGATGGATATAAAATACAGTTAAAGCATGAGGATGGAAAATTAGTTGGAGAAAATAATTTTTCAGTAGCGCTTACTCCAGAGGGAATAAGAAAAGCAATCGATAACAAAGAATTAATTCCAAGCGTAGCACTAGTCTTCATAGTTTTAGCATTCTATTACGGTCTTTTCCTGGGAGGCGGAAATGAACAGGTAAATAATTTAACACTCATGAAAGACGCATATACCAAACTTTTACAAGAAGTTAACGATTCAGAAAATCTAGAGGCCATAGAAAATCTAATTACCACTAACTATGTAATCCCTAGACCTCTGATCGCTTTTGCAGATGGCCCTAATGACATTAGAATTCCAGCTACAGCCCTTGATTTAATTGTTTATGGAGATGGGGGTGCCAATTTTGGAAAGTTAATAAATGCCACAAAAAATGTAACCGTCGGAGAACTTTTAGAAAGAGCGTTCCCTTCTTTTTATCGAGAATACGCCGTTAATGACTCTGATTATGAAACCTTATCGAAACTTTATGAACGCGATGTGGAGAAGTTTAGAAAACTAGACGAAAAAATACCTTCACTTTTTACTTTTTCTTAACTACCACCATAGTCCATGGGATTGGAAATTTTCGGGCAACTAATTTCACTTCTCTAACTTTTACAAACTTCATAAATGCTCTTATAGTCCAGTGCTGAATATGCTCTGGGTGTGCTCCTAAATGAAAAATGTTTTGAAATCTCGCCATTCTCTGGATTGTAAAAAATGGTTCATTCGGAACTGATAAAAGAACGTATTTTCTGCTAACTCTAAGTAATTCTTTGTATGCTTTTTTAGGATTTTCGAGATGTTCTAAAACTTCTGTGCAAATAACTAAATCAAAAGAATTATCTTTATGTGGTAACTTGTAAATATCTCCTTTTTTTATCTCAAGTGTTGGATAAAGTTTTTTTCCGAGTTCAATTGCTGTATCGTCGTATTCAATTCCTTCATAGCTCTTTCCTATCTTTTCTTTTTTAAGCCGGGCCAGAGTAAATCCCTCACCACATCCGACATCAAGAACAGTATCTATGTTTAAAGGACGTGTGGTCTTTACAACTGTATTTAAAAAATTATTTAAAAAAAGTCTTCCGATAGGATTTTTAGTTGTGTGTTTGTCAAAATTTGTCGTTTTTCCCATAGTTGAAAAGGAGATTATATATAAAAGGATATCAAAGTAAAAGGGTTAATTATGTATGAAATTAGGTTTGAGGTTTACCCGCTGGAGGCATTTCTCCTAATAAATCTTGACGAACTTCTCCTAAGCTTCTCTCTGAACCCTGAGCTGGAGCTAGTACTTTTGGTAAATCCGCAATCGAACTTACCCCTCTCAATGCTACTGGCTGTTTTCTTTCGGACATTTTATTAGCAAAATCGGTTTCCGCATCAGCTACTTCAAGGAGAAGACTGCTTGTCAAAATTTCACCAGTGTATGGAAGGCCATTTACTTCATGCCCACTTCTATTTAAAAGGTCTGCCATCTCATCTGGCGTAAAAACCATTGAAGGAACTCTATCGTAAACATTTCGAACTCCTTCGCTACTTACATATTGGACTCTTCCAGACTCCCTGAATCTATGATGACCATCTACTATTACAAGTGCTGATTCATCTGCACTTTTAGGCACCAGGCAAACAAGTATAGGATCTTTTCGAAGATAGCCCTCCGGATCCTGCTCTAGAGCTCTAATCACCCTAAGACTTTTACCTTGTGAATATTCATCTCCTGTTTGTCTGCCAAAAATATTCCACCTTGGAATATCAATTCTAAGACCAACACCTTCTGGAACTTCCCTTACGACATCATCGGTTGGATAATGAATTCCAGATGGGGCAAGTCTGTCAACTTTTTTTTGAATTTTTGAAGGGACATTAACTACTATTTCTCCTGTGGGTTCGGCCATATCTAAATAATATATTATTCCACCACTTTGTCAATTTAGAAGTGTTTTTAACTTCTTAAAATCTTTCTCAAATTCCCCTTTATATTTTCCCGGAAATCTAAGAACTGCGGCGGGATGAAGTGTTAAAAAATACTTCACTCCATCTTTTTCCACAATAATCTTTCCATGTTCTTTAACTACGAATACTTTTTTCTCTAAAACTCCTTCTGCTGCGACCCGACCGAGTAAAACAACTAATTTGGGCTTTATAATTTCGAACTGCTTCATCAAATGAGTTCTTCCGTGAGCAATATCCGACGAGATGGGAGTTCCTCGGTCTGGTAAATATTTTACAGGGGATGTTATATAGACTTCAGACTCTTTCAAACCAATACCCGTGATCATTGATCGAAGTAATTTTCCTGAGCGGCCGATAAAAGGACGCCCGACAAGC
Source organism: uncultured Gammaproteobacteria bacterium (assembly GCA_964490105.1). Taxonomy (GTDB): domain Bacteria; phylum Patescibacteriota; class Microgenomatia; order Levybacterales; family UBA12049; genus 2-01-FULL-39-10-A. Next base: position 5,976 of record CAZAZU010000002.1, read on the forward strand.
GCTTCATTCTTACCAGGAGCTTCTCCTATAAAAATTATTTCTGCGTCCAAACTTCCTTCGCCGACTACTGCTTTTCCGCTTTTCCCAACTTTACATACTTTACAATTCTCAATCTCTATCGCTATTTTTTCCATTTCTTTGTGTTTATTCATCAAATTATTATAAGGCAAATATAAAATTTACGCTTGCAATTTTTCACTCAACTGCTGATATAATGTTTTGGAATATGGAAGCATATTGGTCAAATTTCGATAATCCTCGTCCAAGACCCATAGACACGGTCGTAGATAAAGTGCCTCCTCAACAAATGGCCCACTTCATGATAGGCGCTCAAGCCCTTGCACTTCTTGTTGAAAGAGATCAACCCGATGCTATTTTTGTACCGCAGCGAGGGGCAGGTCCAATTGTGTGGGCTGTTGATGGTTTTCTCAAAGCTAAAGATATTGGATATCCCAAGATTTACTTACCCATCGGAACCAATACTGATCCTTTAACCGCCCGACAGGAAGGCTATAACTCTACAACAAAAAAAAGAATGATCTCAACAGAAATAGAAAGATTTCGTGAGCTAACCGGACATGATATAAAAAACGCTACCTTAATAGATGAAGTGCAGAGTGGTGCCACAATCTCTACAGCTGCAAGATATGTTGCTGAAGCTTTGCCAGAGTCAAGATTTCATGTTATTGCCGTACAAGACAACAGAGCAAATGTGCTACACAGAGCTAAAACATATGCATATACTACTTTAGCCTCCAATGAAAGAGTCGGGATTCAGACATCTGTAGTGCCTCTCCCCCTATTTACAGTGGATAGATCTGGACTGATGGATACCATTTTTCGTCCTTCAGATGCTCCAGAGTCTCAACAACCAGAAATGTTAATGACAATGCGCAATACAGATGCAGAGGCAATGATGAAAACCCTGGCACTCGCCTCCCTAAGACCTGATTTGCTTTTAAGATGTATTGAGGGAATTAAAAGTAGCGGAACTGGAAACATGTCAGATCTTCCAGAAAAGGATCAGGAAATATATCGCAAACTAAGCTCATGGATAGAAAGTCTTGCGAATGATAAAAGCGTGCCGAAGTTTGAAGCTAGAAAAAAAGGTATCTTGTCTTGGCTAAATAGCTTTGCCAATCATGCAGATAGCTCTTCTAAAGATTAATTCTGAAATTCATTGACGACTTAACCTTCCGTCTTTTCTATAACTTCATAGAGAACAATTCCTAGACTAACCATCACATTTAAACTAATATTTACTCCATACATTGGTAGTTCGACAATTAGATCTGATTCCTTTAGTACTTCTTCAGATACTCCTGTTGTCTCATGACCCACCACTAGTGCAATTGGAAAATTGTATTCTGCTTTATCATACGGAACTGAGCGCTCGTCAAGCTCTACAGAAACAACTTGGATTCCAGGAACTTCACTTCTTAATTTTTTAATTGCGTCAATTGGAGTCTCCTGATATTCCCAATTAACCCATTCCGTAGTATTTATCGAAGCTTTTTTAATTCTGGTATGAGGCGGGATTTCACTCTCACCGCAAATAAATATTTTCTCTGCGGCCACTGCATCAGCAAGTCTAAAAATTGCCCCAATATTATATGTGTCTAGTACGTTATCTAAAATTATATAAATTGGATTCTTTTTAATACGCGCAAACTCTTCAGGCGTCGGTTTAGTCGTTCTTAATTCTTTAGCTTTCAATTTCATCTCACTATTTTACTAAAATTAGCTACTCCAAACTAGAGGCTAAGCAATACTTGATACTACTCTTAGCTTTACCTATAATCTAATCTACTAAAAATGTCGCCAGATGAACCTAACTTATCAAGAACTGCTCAATCTCTAATTAATGTCTTTGAGGAAACTATCAAAGAGAAAGATGACGATAAAATCGTCGTTAATCAACTAATCTCTAAAGTCGCCTCTTTTTACGAAAAATTCAGAACCGCGATGGACTATGGAAGCGAGGAAACAATTCCCCGCCGTGCAATTGAGCGAATGCTTAAGCGCATGCTATTTCTAGAACCTGATTCTAATAAACTTGCTCAACATCTTTTACGCGAACTTGTTTGGGCAGGCTATTTACCCAATGCTGAAGTTCCGCAGTCTTTAGTTAATGAACTAGCGAGCTCCATTTCACTGAATTTAAAACTAAAAGATCTAGTTTCCAAAAAGAAAATTATGGGGCGTGATGATTTAAATGAATTTATCATTCAAATTCTTTCCTGCGAAATTTTACAAACCTTAATTCCTTCCAAAGAAAAAACTGCGGTAGCAAATTTCATGTTTAAAAATTTAAAAGATACTGTAAAAATTACAGATGATTCAGAGCAAACTCGAGATATTCAAGTTTTTATCGCCATAAGAAAAGTCTTCGGCGGAGATGATATAGCGCTTTTACGATTTAGACTTTTTAGAGAAATTTTTGGAAAACTAAATGAATCAAATATTATTCAAATTGGAAATAATTTTGATGGCGGATATAAAGAAATTAAAAAACAACTAACATATCCTCGAAAAGAAAAAATCGCAAATCATATTAGAAAAAAGACTCCATCATTTTCAATTCTTTATGATGTTTTGACTCGGGAAAAAGGAAATATAAAAGAAATTATAAAAGATGAAAATGTTTTTAAAGAATTAGTATTTGACACCTGCGACAGTAAATATTCACTAATTAAACAAAAAGTCCAAACTGCAATAGTCCGAAGTTTTATTTTTATTTTATTTACCAAAGCTATTCTAGCCCTAGCAGTTGAAGGAACTTTTGAAAGTATTTTCTTGGGAGGAATTCAGTGGACATCAATTGTACTTAATACTGCTCTTCCTCCCTTAATTATGGTTATTGTGGGACTAAGTATTAGAACGCCATCAAAGGAAAATTCTGAAATCATATTTAAAGATATTCAGAAACTTCTTTACGAAGAAAATCCATCCCTAAACCACAACCTTACAATAAATTTAAAAGAAACAAGTAAAAAAACTGTTTATGATTATGTATTTTCACTCTTGTGGTTTTTATCAATAATAGGAACTTTCAGCCTTATCTGGTACATCTTAAGTCTTTTAAATTTTAATATCTTAAGTAAGGGAATATTTATTTTCTTTATCGCAATTATTTCATTTCTTTCTTACAGAATTTACCAAACAGCTCATATGTACACAGTTACCAAAAAACAAAGTATTTTTACGCCATTCTTTGACTTCCTATTCATCCCGATTGTTAAAGTGGGAAGAAGCCTAACAGAGGGAATTTCTCAAATTAACTTCCTGCTTTTAGTTGTAGACTTTTTAATTGAAGCGCCATTTAAAGGAACAATCGGATTTTTTGAACAATGGTTTTTATTTGCTGCAAAAAAAAGAGAGGAACTGGAGTAATTATTGAACCTCTATAACGGTTGGGACTGGGGTAATTTTCTTTAACTCTTTAGCTTCTTTTATTTTTTTAGATGCCTCTTTGGATTTCTTTAACGCTTCTCTTGCTTCCTGGATTTTTTTCTTTCTTTCTTCAAGCATCTTTTTTCTCTTTTCCCTAGCTTCTTTTTTCTTCTGAATCATTTCTTTAACTTGAGCTTTTTGTGTTTCTACTTTTTCTTCCTGTAAGGCCTTTTTAGCTTCAATATCTGCTTCCTTTTGTGTTCTTTTTTCTAATTTCTCTAATTTTTTATCTGCACTTACTGCTTCAGTTTCAATTCCTAAAACTGCAGTTTCAACTTCATCTTCCAAATCTTCATCAACTGCTCCTTCAAAATCAGTAGGATTTAAATAATCTTCTACGTTTACTTTTGCGATTAGAAGAGACTCATTAGCTGAATCTAATTTAAGCGATAATTCTTCTGAAGAACCTGCAGAAGCAGCCGCAAGAACTTGTCTATTTGCTCTAAGAGAATCATTAATTGACTTTGCTATTTTAGTTACATCCCGACCTGCAAGCTCTGCCTCTTTTAAGTCTGCTGCTAGTTCTTTAGATTCTCTGGACAACTCATATAAAGCAGTCGAAATTCCTCTACTGCTTCCCCTTGCATGCATAACTCTAAGCTCTGCCATTCGCTCCCCTACTATTTCATTTCTAACAATTGCTCTTTTCTCAGGAGTAAGCGCTAAAACTAATTTTATTTCCTGATATAAATTATCTACAAAATAAAAAGGGCTGTCAGGAAGAATATATCCCGGTCCATTTGAAACTGCAGGGAAATTATTTTTATTCTGAGCAAGTGTTACAGGAGTGAAAGTAAGAAAAACAAAAACCAAAAGCGGAACAATTAACTTATTCATCTAAACTATTATTGATATAAATTTTAAATTAAGTCAAGTTTTCTATTGACAGAAAAATTTCCCGGGCTCATAATAAAATACACTTATGACAGCGACAGGACATGCAGTAGTAGGAACAGTGATTGCTGTAGCAATCCCAAATCCAATCATAGGAATCCCCTTAGCGGTGCTCTCCCACATAGCATGCGATCTTTTCCCTCACTGGGATATTGGGACAAATAGAGATAAAAAACCGAACGATAGATTTATGGTAGAGGCGGTGGGAGACGTAATTTTTAGCTATCTAATCTCTATTCTTTTAATAATTTTTCTATTTCCTCAAACAAACATGATCTATGCACTAGCTATGGTATTCGCTGCTCAATTTCTGGATTGGGCATCCGCTCCCTATGTTTTCTTTAAAATTAAAAAACCAATCTTTTTTAATCTTGTATATAAATTCCAAAAAACTTTCGACAACAGACTTGATAAACCTTGGGGAATAATTGGCCAGGTAACCGTTTTAATAGTTCTCGTACTTTTAGCAACCCGCATTTAAAATGGAAAGCAAATCTAAAGAAAGATGGCATGGGGGTCATCATTATTCAAATAAAGTACACTTCTTCCTGATTTTTGTTTTATTTCTAGTTGCTGCCTCACTTTTTTGGACTTATGTGACACTTCATGATGAAAGCCTTAAATATGAAAATATTCCCGTTAAGTATGTAGCTCCAACAATAGCTCCCGTTCAAGAAGGCGTCGCATGCACGATGGACGCTTTACTTTGCCCTGACGGAAGCTATGTTGGAAGAAGCGGCCCTAACTGCGAATTTACTGCTTGCCCCGGTGAATAAATCAAATCCGTTGACATAAATCTCATATTTTGAAATACTCTTTCTATGGACGAAAATAAACTTGTTCAAGCTCCAAGCCAAACCCCAACTCCTTCACCGGTTACAACACCAGTTGCCACTCCTCCACCACCCGAGACGCCAACTACACAACCCGCAAAAGAATCTACCTCAGCCTCTACCGTAGTAAGCCCCAAAGGCCCTGGTGGAATAAGGTCAAAATTACCCATAATTCTAGTAATCTTTCTGTTATTAGTTATTCTTGCAGCTGTTGGGATGTTTTTCTGGAGAAATATGATGGTAAATAATGAACCTGCACCAGTAACTGAAGATGCTCCGATTATTGAAGAACCTACCACAGAACCCTCTCCCACATCTAGTCCTTCCGCTGGATTAATTACGTACAAAAACACAGTCAGCATGTGGCAAATAGATTATCCGTCTGGGGAGAATTTTAAAGCAGAAAAGCGTCCAGCAACTCAAGTAGGACCAAATGGACTAGATGAAGCTGTAGTATTTTCCATGCTAGGACCTACTCAAACAGATGGAACAGAATTCCATGATGGAATTTCTTTTACGGTTGGCACTAAAAAGAAAACAGCTGCGCAAACGGTGATGCAGTTCGCTGATGAAGACACAAAACCAGATCCAGAAACTACTACCAGGACGCCATTAAAAGCTATAACTATAAATGGACATAAGGGTGTTGAGACAACTGTTACAGGTCTTGGAACTTTTAGATTTGTTTATTTAGAATATCCCGGAAAAACAGATAGAGTTTATTATTTAGCAATCTTTTCAGAGGGACCCGGAGAAAGCAATGCAAAATACGATGCAATTACTGAGGCAATGCTTCAAAGCTTCAAGTCGACACCTGGCACTAATTAAAAATGGGAAATGAATCAGTAACTCCTCCTGAAGAACTTCTTCCAAAACCCTTAACAGACCTGCCTCTTCCCGAAAAACAAATCCCCGCACATTTAGCCTCGCAAGGGGACGCCTTGCAAGGCTACGTTTCGCAGAAAAAAACAAAGTGGCTAATCCTATTTCTTGTTTTAGCTACTTTAATACTTGTTGGAATTGCCGGAGGAAAATATTATATTGATCAGCAAAAACTAAAAGCTATAAACGACTTTGAAAGTTGTGCTGCTGCTGGAAACCCAATCCAAGAGTCATACCCTGCAGTTTGCAGAACAAGTGACGGGATAAGCTTTACTCAAGTTCTTTCTGAAGAGGAACAGAAAAATCTATTACCACCTGAGGATCAATCGGCAAACTGGGAAACATCGAACTCCGTATCGAATCTAAACTGGAAAATATACTCAAATAAAAAACTAGGATATGGTTTTGAAATTCCGTCTGATTGGGTAAATACTGGATATGTAGGCGATACAGGAAATCCATTAATCACTTTTAACAGCCCTGACTACGAAGAAATGGAATCGGAGCGACCGAAGGGCGGCTCAATCTCTGTATTAAGATATCCCACAGAAGAAACAGATGTTAAGAAAGAATATATAAAGCCTCATGGCGGCGGAGAATATACAGACTTATCATATCTAAAAGTAGACGGAGTAAATGCAATTAGGTACAACGTTAACTGGGAAGGAGCAGCAACTGTTACTAGTTTTATAAAAGATGGTTATTTGTATGAAATTACGATAGGAAATTTAAATGGCCCTCTAACACCTTATCTTGATACTTATAATAAAATAGTTACCTCTTTTAAATTCATTGACCTCACACTTTCCTGCACGCCAAGACCAAGCTGTCTAGATGCAACACCAGCTTGCAAAATTCCGGAAACTGAAGACATGTGTCCACCAAGTCCTACACCTTTTAACTAATATGGAAACTCAAAATAATAATCAAATCAATACTAGTCCTAAAAATTTAAAATTACTTTTAATTCCTATAATTTTAATCGCAATAATCGCGATTGGAGTCTTAGGATTTTTTATATTTAATAAAAATAAATCTGTAGATGATCCGCAGTTTATTGACGATAAAGAAAAAGAACAGATCCAGAGAAATTCAATCCCGGGATCCGCAGAGTTCGAAAAAGAAGGAGTTATTTTTTCATATCCGTCTGATTACAAGTTAAATGAGCTAGAGAAGGGATATTATGTAGTTTATAAAAAAAGCACCAGTATTCCAGGCGAGGCTGGAATAAATATAGATACTAGACGCCAAGGCGATAATTCAAAATATAATGAGGCAGTTCAGGCTGGAAGAGATAGTTTGTTAGAGCCTAAAGAAAAAGAAATTCCAGGAGGAGTAAAAATGTACGGCACTATAAAAGAAGGCATTGGTGAAGGAATTCCCACGCTTTATGTTTTCTTAAAATATGATTCTGGTGCTATAAAAATAGAACATTCGGGCGAGATTCTTAATGAAGCAGTATTTGACCGAGTGGTAAATAGTATAAAATTTAATTAATGGATAATAATCAAACTCCTTTAAAAGCAGAAACTGTACAAGATGCTTCTGAGCCAACCAATAACGTTCCGTCTTCTTTCCCTACCCCGGCTCACCCCACTCCCCGATTTTTATCAAGAAAAGGAGCCATTATCGCCTTGGGTTTTATCGCTTTATCTTTTCTAGCTGCGTTTATTGCAGGTGGATTTATGCTTGGGAAAAATCAACCCAACTCTTCTAAGGACACATCAACTGTTAGTCCTGCCAAGACATCGATAAGTGAAGCTCAGGACTTTTTTCTTTTCTCAATTCCGAAACCATTAGAAAAACTTACAATAAATGATTTACCGAATAATCAATATATAGAAAATGCCGTAATGATCGGAGATAGTCTTTGGTTTTCAGGTAGCGGATCTGTAATGGAATACGATACAAAAAAAGGCAGCATTATCGGGTATTCAAATCCCAGAAAAAGCTATTGCACTGTAGATATCGTGTTTACAAATGGAAATATTTTTACTCCTTGCCGTATAAAAAATTATAATCTAGAAAAATTTAGCGCTGATGAAAGTCCATATGACTCAGGATTTGTAATTCTCCAAATAGATCCAAAGACTCATAAATTATTAAAAATATTCGGCAAAAAAGAAGGCCTTTTAAGTAATAATAATTACGATATCCACGCTGATGGAGACTATATATGGATTGAAACATTTGATGGTATTGGAAGAATTAATTCGAAAACTGGAAAAGTCGATTACTACAAAGACTCTCTTGGCTTAAATGCATCTGGAGGAATAAACGTAAATCACATTATGGTCGATAAAGACTATGTTTGGGCGAATGCTGTTGCAAGTGCAGATGCAACTGGTGCGATGCTTAAGTTTGATAAAAAAACGAACAAGTGGACTGCGTATAGCTTGGCTGATCTTATGGAATATGGAGGAAATCGATTTGATCTTGAGTCGAGTGATACAGGTTTTTCAGCAAAATTTATTCCTGGAGGTATTCAAATAGCATTTCGCGATGGAACAATAAATGGCATCTACGACAGACTTGTTGAAAAACAATACATTTATACAACTAACAAATGGACAAAGATTAACGAAGAACCTCTTACGGGAGAGTACTATGAAGCAGCAAGGAAAAAGTTAAGCTCAACTTATCCAAATACAGAAAGCCAATTTACTTTCAGAGATGAGAATAGACTAACTCAGATTAAAATGCCAGGAACCAATCAAACATATCTACTGGACGGAAGAGACAACCTCATACTTTCCGAAATGGTAAACGATAAAAGATATGTCCTAACTACTGGCTCTATTGATTTGATAGATAACACATATCCCTTCAGACAATTGTTAATTAAAATTCCCGGAGGAATACTTTCTGATATATATTCTGTTAGTCCTCTTGCAGAAGGTGGTGTTGTCAATTTACTTATTGATGCATCTACAGAACAAGCACTTCTGGTAGATTCTGCATGCGCAGGGATGGGTTGCGGCGAAGGTAGAAAAATCTGGCTCATAGACTTAAAGAATAAAAAAATAATAAAAACTTTTGATCAGAATGATTCTGATATTCCAGATGGCACGACACTTTTAACTGAAATGACTATGAAAAAAGATGGAGAAATTTTGAGAGTTTATAATAAAGAAAATAAAGAAATTTTAAATATCAATCTAAGTACAATAAAGTTATCTAAAACAAACACTTAATTAGGCACCTGTGGTTCCTTTTTTTTATTAATATCCTCTAGCTTCCATGCTGCAAAATCACAATTTGGCCTGTCCGCCAGAACTCCGTTCAGGCAAAAGTTAAATTGCTTGAACAGGTTGTTCTTTTTTAATATCTTCGAGCTTCCACGCCGCAAATGTGCAGGCGGGATAATTACCACAGCCGTAGAAACGTCGACCCTTTTTAGTTTTTTTAATTACTATTTTCCCCCCGTCTTTAGGACATAAAATGTCTGTTTCCTGGGTAAATGGCGCCGTATATTTACAATCTGGAAATCGGGAACATGATAGGAATTTCCCAAATCTCCCAGATCTAACCACCACATCTCCTTCGTGACATGTCGGACACTTCTCCCCTGTTCCTTCTGTTTCGATTTTTACTCTCTTGGCATCCTTAACCAAACCCAAACTTTTTTCAAACGGACCGTAGAATTCTTTCATAACAGGAACCCATTCTTTTTTGCCTTCTGCGATTAAATCTAATTCATCTTCCATATTCGCAGTAAATGGAATATCATCGACTGTGGAAAAATTTTCCACCAAAAAATCATTCACTGCTTCTCCTACAGGATTTGGCTTAAATTTACTTTCTTCGCGTTCAATATAACCACGTGCTTCAATGGTCGAAATAATCGTCGCATACGTAGACGGACGTCCAATTCCTTTTTCCTCAAGAGTTTTAATAATTGAAGCATCATTATATCTAGGAGGGGGTAAAGTCTCATGAAACTCAGACGCAGATGATGAATAATTCAAGCTTTCTGCTGCGACAAATTCAGGTAAACGCTTATCTTCAAGCGCTGCAGGATTAATTTTTAAAAACCCTTCAAAAATTAAAACTGATCCATTTGCTTTTAATGTATATGCGCCTTTCCCTGCGTCTACCATTACGACTGTGGATTCCGTTATCGCATCTGCCATTTGAGTAGCGAGTGCTCTTCTCCAAATAAGCTCATAGAGTTTTCCAAATTGTGGTCCTAAATTTTGGGAAACTTGAGCGCCACTGACAGTTATTTTAGATGGTCTGATTGCTTCGTGAGCTTCTTGTGCATTTTTAGAATTATTTTTATAAAATCGTGGTTTTTCGGCTAAATATTTTTCCCCAAACTCAGATCTAACATAATCACTCATCTGTTTTTTTGCTGCGTCTCCAATACTCACAGAGTCGGTTCTGTGATATGTGATATAACCTTCTTCATATAATTTTTGCGCAACACTCATAGTCCTCTTTCCAGACAACCCCATTCTGCGAGCTCCATCCTGCTGAAGAGTAGAAGTCGTATAAGGAGGCGGCGGAGTTCTTCTCATTTGTTTGTTTGTAACATCTTTTACCACATATCCAATTTCTTTTAATTCATTTTCAATCTGCTTTGCCTTTTCCAAAGAATCGATTACAGTTTTTACAAATTTATATTCTCCATCATAAAGCTCCAGCTTTTGACTGACTTCAATTCTATCTCCGTTAATTTCTATTAATTCAAATGGAGTTTCGTTGCTTCCTTTTTTTAGATTTACAACTATTGTGTAGTATGGTTCTTTTTTAAATTTCTCTATCTCTCTTTCGCGCTCAACTATCAAACGAAGAGCTACGGACTGAACTCGGCCAGCTGAAAGTCCTCTGCGAACCTTAGACCAAAGTAAAGGTGATAATTTATATCCTACTAAGCGATCGAGAATTCTTCGCGCCGTTTGTGCATCAACTAAGTCCTTATTAATTTTTTTAGGATTCGCTAAAGCCTCATCAATTGCCTCTTTAGTAATTTCGTGGAAAACAATTCTTTCAGCATCCTTTTTACCTATGTTATTTGCTATGTGATATGCGATCGCTTCTCCTTCTCTATCCAAATCAGTTGCGAGAATAACTCTTGTGGCATTTTTAGAAGCTCGTTTTAACTGATCAAGAGTTTTCTTTTTCTCTGTCATCAATTCGTACGCAGGTTCAAAATCTTTCTCTACATTAACGCCAAGTGTTGACTTAGGTAAATCATAAATATGACCCATGGAAGCTATAACTTCATAATCTGGCCCTAAAAAACGACCGATCGTTCTGGCCTTTGTAGGCGATTCAACTATTACTAAATTTTTCATAATTTTATTTTCGGCAATTTACAGTGTAGTTTAAATCATACCATCCCTGTCAAGGGACGAGGAATCTGAAGACTATCTCATTATCGCTCGACCTTCTAAGTAGGCGTCCAATTCATCAGGCGTATGATCATAGTCAATTCTTAACGCCGGATCGCTAGTTATGTCGCTAATCTTAACAGCTCCTATGTACGACTTATCCCGAGCCGAAGTTGTTGCTCTTAAGTACTCAGCAAAATTTTCCTCAGTCAAAGGGATAAAACCATCTCGAATTAGGGCTTCAGCAACTGGATGATCTGCTACAGATCCGCTTGTCAGTGTAATTCCTTGGTGAATTAAACCGGTTTGTGGATTAACAAATTGACCAAAAGACTCATCTGCTAAGAATTGATTACCCTCTATATCGAGAATATTAAATCCATGTTGAAATGAATCGCGATGATTTCCGCCTAACTTTCCATGAATATCCATAACCTGATAAGTGTGTGCTTCAAACCCATCAACCTCTGCGGCCCGCCTAACTAAGTCCGATGCAAACCCGCAGTAACCTGTTCTAGCTCCAGCTGTCCTAGGAGACATACCATCTTTATTTAATACAAATTCAACTCTCTGGATAACTCTAGCTACAGATGCCTCAGCTAACTCATGGGCACTCGGCCCACTGGAACCCTCCACTCTTAAATCCGTCATAAAATTATTATAACATTCTGATCTAAAGATAAAGCAGCTGATATTTTAATTAATTCCTTATCTCTACCGTTGACACAGGTGAAATCTTTTGAAATACTACACGTCATGAATATAGATAAATCTTTAATTAAAAAAATAATTATTTTTGTAGGAATTGTAGTGGTATTTGGATTATTTCAAATATTAACTAGCTAATTATCAGCTAATTTCCAAATCAAAATTATAAAACGACTGAATAATTTCCTCCTGAGTTTTTTATAACACCTCTCATTTCCATCATTGATAAGATAGTCCCGACTCTTGACGGATCCAATTTCAAACTCCTGACTATTTCATCAAAACTTAAAGACTCATTTTCAATTAATTCCACGATCTTTCGCTCCTCTAAATTCAGACTTTCATACTTTTTCTTGTTTTTCCTTAACTCATGATTCTTGATTCCTAATTCACGCATTATGTCTTCTGATGTAACTACTAATTTCGCGCCTTTTTCAATTAGTTTAAGCGGCGCGGCTGATAATGAGCTGGTAATGGGACCTGGAACTGCGAACACTTTTCTGCCAAATTCGAGGCCAAAATTAGCAGTTATCAGGCTTCCGGAATCACTGGCTCCTTCTGTAACGAGTATACCGTCACTAATCCCTGCCACTATTCTATTTCTAGCTGGAAAACTTCCAATTGAAGGTTTTTCACCCGGTGGATATTCAGAGATAATTGCTCCGCCTTCTGAAATAATACGATCGTAAACTTTTTGATTCTCTCTGGGAAAACAAATGTCCACTCCATTTCCCATTACTGCAACTGTAATTCCGTGAGAATCCAAACACGCAGTATGCGCTAAAGAATCCACTCCAATTGCAAGTCCAGATACTATTATTAAGCCTTGTTCGGCTAGTTCTCCTGCAAACATTTTAGTAATACTTTTTCCATAACTCGTGATCTTCCTTGTGCCTACTATGGCCAAAAATTTTTGCTCAGAATTAAGACCCAGTTTTCCTTTTGAGTACAAAATTATTGGAGGATTTTTTATGGTTTTTAAACGTTTGGGATATGATTTTTCGAATGAACAAATATAGGAAATTTTTTGCTTAGTTAAATTCTCTTCATATCTCTCCATTTCAAAAGTTTTTCGAAAAACTTCAAACTTAACAGTGAGTTTTTCACCCAGTATTTGTTTTAAAGCCAAACTTGAAGCATTCCAGGCATCTTTTGCAGATCCAAATTCTCGAATTATTTTTTCAAACTTAATTGGCCCTACTCCTGGAAAATTAGAAAAAGCTAAATAATATTTCTTTTCATTATTTGACATTACTAATCTCAATGTATAAAATGCAGGCTCAAATGACAACAACAAAGAAGTTTTTCGGAGTTTTTATTTTTATAATCCTTTTACTAGGTCTTGGAATCTTCACAGCTAAAGCTAATTCTCAAACCTCAATTGAAAAAGAACCAGAACCAAATTCATACGTAAGTGAAAATATTGAGGATGAAATTAATTATGAACCTGAGCTTGTGCCATTTGAACCATCAGGCACCAATAATCCTACTGTATTAGAAAACCAAAAACCCGGAAGCGCTAATTGGAATTTAAAAAACGGAGGATATCAATCTTCAGATGATTCAAATAATCAAATAAAAGGTTATGCGAATAAAACAAGTGTTAATAAAGGTGCTTCAATTGATTTTAAGGTAACAGTTAATCCAGCACAGAATTTTACAATGGAAATTTATAGAATCGGATGGTACCAAGGCCTCGGAGGACGGCTTATGAAATCCGTAGGACCAATTTCCGGAAAAAAACAACCAGGATGCCCTATGGACTCCAAAGGAATGGTTGAGTGCAAATGGACTACTTCATATACATTAGATATTCCTAATGATTGGGTATCTGGCGCATACCTTGTAAAACTAATGAACAGTAAAGGCTACTCTAACTGGATAAATTTTACTCTTAGAGATGACGAAAGAGCTTCTGATATTTTATTTCAAAATTCCGTAAACACTTGGCAAGCATATAACGATTGGGGTGGCAGAAGTTTTTATACAAATCCGGCTGCTGTAAAAATTTCATTTGATAGACCCTATAAAAAATACGGAACCCGCCTTACCAGCTGGGAACTTAATATGATCCATTTCCTGGAAAAAAATGGATATGATGTTACATATAATACAAATGTTGATACTGATAATAGACCTGAAACATTACTAAACCATAAAGCGTTTCTTTCAGTAGGTCATGATGAATACTGGACATGGGAAATGCGGGATTCTGTAGAAAATGCAATAAAAAATGGAGTAAATGTCGCTTTTTTTGGAGGAAATGATGCTTATTGGCAGGTTAGATATGAAAAATCTTCAGGAGGTGCGGTAAACCGCGTGCTTGTAGGATACAAATATAAATATCAAAGTGACCCATTTTATTCTTCAACGGACCCTGAAAAAAGAAGAAGAACAACTGGACAGTTCAGATACTCAGTTTCCGGAAGACCAGAACAAAAAATGATAGGTACCATGTACGGCAGAAATCTAGGAACTCATGATAATAATCTTCCTTGGACAGTTCAGAATGAAAATCATTGGATTTATGAAGGTACAGGACTCCGGAATGGAGATAGAATTCCAAATGTTTACGGATATGAATACAACACAGTCTACTCGGGATATCCAAAAGCTAATGGTGGACAATATACAGTTCTTTCAAAAACTAACAGCTCTCCTGATGCTTATTCTACTATTTATAAAGCACCTTCTGGGGCTTTCGTATTCTCAGCAGGTACTACAGACTGGAGCTGGCTACTTGATAAGAGAAAGAATTATAATTTTATAAATCCGAAAGCGATTGCAATTACAAAAAATATTTTAAATAAATTTGTGGGGATAATTGTAACGCCAACACCTCAACAAACCTTAACTCCAACTCATCCACCAACTTTGTCTCCAAGCTTAACCCTTAACCCGATTCCAACGCCATAAGATTGTATTGACAATCTAAATGCTAAGTAGTATTATTCCGCCTTATGACTGATCGAGGAGCACCAACACCAAGAGACGAAGCAAGCCCCGTTAACAACACTAGGAGCTAAAGTAAATAGACTAGCTAACGTTGCCCCGGAAGGCCCTCATCCAATTAATTTAATGCGGGATGTTAGGGAAATTGTTGGCTACTTAGACCGAGTTCTTTCACCTTTACCATTACATGAACCACGAGCAAGTCAAACAGCGAGAGTTGGAGATCAAATTGCTTTAAAAAAAGGCATCAGCGATGACTCGTTTGTTGTTGAACTATGGCCTGCATTACCAACCCCACCTGCAAACCCTGTTTATCCGACTGATATTATCGATCAGACTAAAGTAACCAGAATTAGATATAGCTCACATAAATATCCGGATGGAGTTGGGTTTATAAAGATAGATTCGGCAGAAGTGATTGGACATTCTCATGATGTTGAAATCCCTAATAGAAAAATGTCACTGATAACTCAACATGCAATTCCCCTATTTAGAAGGCCAAACGAGGATAGAAAATGGAGACTTAAAGCTAAAGCAGAATTGGGCCACGATATTAGGGATCCTAGATTTAGAACTTAACCAACTACTTCTTCGTAAACCATTCTTCTAAAACTTCCTTAGCGAATGGAGCGGCTTCATTACTTCCCTCTCCTGACTCTTCATTAAGTACTGTTACTACGATTTGAGGATCATAAGCCGGAGCAAAAAGCGTAATCCATGCATGTGGAAGTGTTTTTTCGCCTCCATGCTGAGCGGTTCCTGTCTTACATGCGATCACGATTTGACGCATATCAGCCGAGCCTGTTGCAACTTTTAAAATATTTCTCCCGTCAATTTTTAAATCTGCATTTTTAACTTTAAAATCAAACAATGGATAAGCGACTCCTGTCGGTGCACATGAAGCGATCATACCTTCGCGAATTGGGTCAATAGTTTTTTCTGAAATAAATTTTTCATTTATTTTTTCTTTTCCTAAATCTTTCAAAAGATATGGTCTATAAAGCGTACCGCCGGCTGCAATTGCCTGAGCCCAAGAATTTACAGAAAGAGGAGTCGATAATAAATAACCTTGTCCAATTCCATAATGATAAGTATCTCCTAAATACCAAGGCTCCCCTATATTCTTTCTTTTCCAAGCATCTGTTGGCACAAGTCCCGGATATTCTCCCTCCAGATCAA
Source organism: uncultured Gammaproteobacteria bacterium (assembly GCA_964490105.1). Taxonomy (GTDB): domain Bacteria; phylum Patescibacteriota; class Microgenomatia; order Levybacterales; family UBA12049; genus 2-01-FULL-39-10-A. Next base: position 22,213 of record CAZAZU010000002.1, read on the forward strand.
TTCCCAAAACTTTATCTATTCCAAATTCTCTAGCCATTTTAGATAATCTTTCGTGTCCTATTTTTTCAGCTAATTTATAAAAGAAAATGTCATTTGACCTTGCAATTCCTTTAACTACGTTCACATCCCCATCAGTTCTTCCATAATTAGTAAAATACCAATTCGCAAATGAAAACTCTCCTATTTTTACAATTCCTGTATCTTTAACAGAATAATTTTTATCAATTATATTTTCTTCAAGTCCAGCAGCTGCGGTAACGAGTTTAAATGTAGAACCGGGAGGATAAAGACCTGAAATTGCGCGATTCAAAAATGGCTGAGTAGTAGAATCTAATAGAACTTCTGTGACTGTTTTATAACTGCTAACTGCTGAAACTTTATAATCTTTTCCCTGAGTAAAAAGGTTTGGATCAAATGAGGGTTTTGAAACCAACGCGAGAACTTCCCCTTCTGGAGTTGTAGCGATAACTGCTCCTCTTTTTGCTTTACTCATCGCGTTATATGCTCTTTTTTGTAAATCTCGGTCAATTGTTAGAGTTATGTTTCTCCCTGGTATCGGATCAGTTTCACCTAGTTTTCTTACAATTTGTCCCTGGCTATCAATTTCTGCGAGCTGTTTTCCGTCAACTCCTTTTAAAAAACTTTCATATTCTCTTTCTATTCCGTTTTTTCCAATAACATCTCCAGATTTATAACCAGCATATTTACTTGTCTTTAGTTCATCTTCAGAAACTTGTCCTAAATAACCTAGCACATGAACCATGGAATCTTTTTCCGGATAAAGCCTTAATGAGTCAATCTCTAAATTCTTTTCACTCTTTGCAATTAAATCAATTGCCTCATCTTGCCCAATCAATTTAGTTTTCCCATTCTCTACTTGTCTAAAACCTGGAACGTTAAATACTAATGGCTTCCCGTTACGATCAAATATTACTCCGCGAGGTGCATGAATAACTAAGGTTTTTATACGATTACTATCTGATAGAGTTCTGTAATAACTTCCCTGAACAACTTGAACGAAGAAAAGTCGTAGTAAAACAATTGAAATTGCGATAATTAAAAATACAGGAATTAAATAAAATCTGGCTTCGCGAGGCACTGGGCCGTCATGATAGTTTCCCCGTCTTTTTATTTTTTCTGTAGAGATGAATTCGCCAAAAATTGGGCCGATTTTTTTGTCCATAATTATGCATATTTAGGTACTTTTCTAATTGTCTTTTTGTAAATATAAAATGAATTAAAAATTAAAAAAGTCGCAAATAATGATTCCAACATTAGATGGTTAGAACGAGTTAAAAATAAATACGCTAATGATCCTATAAATGCGCTAATTGTAACGAAACTTGATGACTCTATTTCAAACTTTTTCTGATAAAGAAAAATCAGCATTACAAATATTACATAAAATCCGCTAGTTAATCCAATTGTCCCAAGAGTTAAAATATCAAGCAGTAATCCGCTTACAAATGCCAGAATAAAAACATCATTGTTCTTAAGAATTACTGCAGCGAAAATAATTATTAAAAATGTCAGCGGAACAGTAATAACAGTAGACTCTAAAATAATAGATGCAAATAGTAGAAGTGCAATTAAATTCATCTTAATATAAATACTGTTTTTAAATTTGTAAAATCTACAAAACTTTTTACTTTAGCTTTTTGAAATAAATCACTCGATTTTTTTTCGACCGTTATTATTTTCCCCACTATTAAATCTGGCGGATATCCGACACCATTTTCATCTCTGTCTCCTTTTGTTAAAACCTGATCATCTTTCCTAATTGTCAAAGTAAGAAGCACATTTTCAAAATTCATTTCGTCATTTTGGCCTTTTATTACTCCTGTAGCTTCTGCTCCATCCAGCGAGGCCACTTTTGCAGTAAAAGAAGAATTTTTATTATTTAGAAGTTCTACTTTAGAAAAATCGGGCTTTGCATCAATTACTTTTCCTACTAGATAGTTCTCGATAATTATCGTACTTCCCTTTTTAACTCCAGAATTTAAGCCTTTATCTAAAATCAAATATTCAGGTAAGCTTTTTCCTGGAATAAATCCGGGAAATCCTACAACTTTTGCTGGGAGCAACTCCAAACTTTCTGATCCTGATTTTGCAAATTGATCTTTTAGTGCTTTATTTTCCAGTATCAAATTTTGCCTATCGGATAATTCTTTTTTTAGTTTTGCATTTTCAGAATTTAACTCTTTTATGTTCTTGTTTTGGTAGCCGAAAATATTTATCGCAGAAGATTTTATAGGAGCTGCTCCTCTATTAATTAAGGAAGCAAATCCATCGAGCACTCCAAATCTTCCAATAAAAATTAGAACCAAACTAATCGTAAAGAAAACCAAAAAAAATGGGACAAATGAATTTCTATTCTGCATGAGAATTGCTAATTATAATAGCCTTTTTTAAGAAGTGTTACAAGCTACTCCGCGACAGGGGCTTGCTCTATCAGGTATCTGTCTAAATCTGGCATTTTCGAGATATGATCTACTGCTTTAGCAGCATCCGCCAACGTAGATCCGTCTACTATCAAAATCGGCTCAGCTGCAAAATCAGGATTTACTGTTAGTAATGAATCAAAATACCCCTGAGTTCCAGCTGTTAAATCAAATAAAACTCCGCTTCTTTCAACCATATACTCCCGACACACTACTGATCCTTCATGCTCAAGGATTCCTACTTCATTAAATCTTGATCCTTCTATGTTAGTTTTCATTTTTTATCCAACTTTTCTTCGACCCTTTAAATATTTTTTGTCCTTTATGGTCAGGACGCTAAGCACATCAGCTTGATCCGACTTATCACAAACTGCCACTTTTACAATTACAGGAACATCATTTTCTGGCCCAAGTATATCATCCATTCTCATAAAATAAACTCTTTGCCCTCCGGGATTAGCAAAATAATTTATTCTTCTATTGCCCACAGCGTCAACTACTCCTCTAACTGCTGGACTGAAACCTGTTTCCGCATACTGAGGAAGCGAAGCATAAAACATATTATCTACGAGCGTACTCCTGTGCTCATCGAGTCTTTGAGCAGCTCGCAATAATTTCCTACCGCTAACTGCGTGTCCTAAATAAAACTCTCGACCGCCTTGAGGGACGAATTTAGCAAGCGTTATTTGCCTCTGACTTTCTAGCCATGGAATTTGTTCAGGCCCAACCTGAGCAGTAAGGCCATGAGAAACCTCACTATATCCTGAAGGAATACCTTTATTTTCAAAATTTCTAGCAGGAATATCGCTCACTTTAATCCTCCGATTACTTTAACTCTATTTAATAATTCTTCGTCTTCGAGAACTTTTCCTGTCCCTCTAACTACTGTCGTAAGCGGATCTTCTGATCGGATAACTGGTATATGGGTTCTGTCTACTATTAATTTATCCAGTCCGTAAAGCATTGAACCTCCGCCTGTAAGTAAAATTCCATTTTCCAAAATGTCAGCAGTAAGTTCAGGAGGCGCTTCTTCCAAAACATCAGCCACAGATTCAACTATTTTTGAAATAATAGGAGCAAGTGCTTCTCTTACTTCCACCTCTGTAACTCGCAAGCTTTTTGGAAGACCGGTTTCCAAATCTCTACCCCTAACGATAGCAGCTTTTTCTTCATCTTTTTCTTTCTCCTCATCGTCTTTCTTTTTTTTCTTTGGTCTTTCGTATGCACTACCTAATTTTATCTTTAACTCCTCAACTGTTCTTTCTCCAAGCAAAAGTCCATGCCTTAAACGAATATAATGAGTAATTGCTGCGTCCATATCATCACCTGCAGTTTTGAGAGATCTAGAAACCACAATTCCTCCAAGTGAAATTACTGCAATTTCAGTTGTTCCTCCGCCAATATCTACTACCATCTTTCCAGTCGGCGCAAAAACAGAAATCCCTTCTCCGATAGCTGCCGCCATTGGCTCCTCAATAAGAAAAGCCTCCCTAGCTCCAGCAGAAAGCGCTGCTTCCCAAACAGCCCGGCGCTGAACTTCAGTTACAGCAGATGGAATCCCTATAACGACACGCGGACGGGAAATTGCTAGAGGTAGCGAACTCCCTGAACTATGAACATCATGAACAAAACGACTAACCATAGCGCTTGTCGCGTCGAAATCTGAAATTACTCCGCTTCTTAAAGGCTTTACCGTAACAATAAGCTCTGGTGTTTTCCCAAGCATTTTTTTTGCTTCACTTCCAAGTGCTATTAATTTTTTTGTTTTTTTGTGAATTGCGATAATTGAAGGCTCTCTAATTACAATTCCTTTTCCTCTTACCCAAACGAGCGTGTTTGCAGTTCCTAAATCTATTCCAATATCATGGCTAAATAAACTAAAAAGGTTTCTAAACATAAAAAAACAACTCTCAGCGTGTGTGAGGATTGAAATCCATTCTAGCACCTTGAGGTTATTTTGCAATAACTTACGCGCAATAAATTTAATATTGTTTCCAGTAAAAATGCCTGATACAATTGTGTTTGTGAAATTTGTAGGCTACGCAACACGCGGAATTGAATTTTTATTTTACTCTCTTTTTCTACTCATCCCGCTAGTTTTCGCAGGTAACACTTCAGAGCTTTTTGAATTTTCTAAAATGTGGCTCACTTTCGGAATTGCAATTACCATTGGTTTTTTATGGTTTTCAAAAATGATCCTTCTAAAAAAATTTATCTTCAAAAGAACTATTTTTGATATCCCGATATTCTTAATTCTTTTTTCTCACTTAGTTTCAACCTTAATTTCTCTAGATCCTCATATTTCACTCTGGGGATATTACTCCCGCTGGAACGGCGGACTACTATCAATGCTCACATATGCATTTCTGTTCTGGGCCTTTGTAAGTAATTTTAATCACGACTCGACAGAAAACCCCACTACAAATCATCTGTCTAGGAAAAGTTTTTTTGATATTCGTCCAGATGCTTTAAGAGTAATCCAAAATTCATTTTTAGTAAGTCTGATATCTGGATTTATAGTCGTTCTCTGGGCAATTCCTTCACATTTTGGTTATGACCCTACATGCTATGTATTCAGAGGAACACTCGACACAACTTGCTGGACTGCAGATTTCCAGCCTACTGTCAGAATATTTGGACCACTCGGTCAGCCGGCTTGGCTCGCAGCATACTTAGGCATCTTAATCCCAATTGCCGGAGCTTTTGCATTGAAAGAACTTAGAAAAACAAAGGAAAAGCTAAACCCGAAATTTCTTGCTTACTCAGGACTATTTATACTATTTTATATAGCCCTTCTTTATTCAGGGTCCAGAGGAGGAATAATAGGTGTTTTCATTTCGCTTCTATCCATGACAATTTCTTATCTTTACTTTAACAGGCACGATCTAAGTTTCTTAAAAAATAAATTAATTCCAATTTTTATAGCTTCCATTATAATCGTAACGCCATTCGCAGGAATTGATTTGCCAAATGGAACTAAAGTTACATATGATGTTTTACTTAAGCAATTTAAAAAAGACGCACCGCCCCCACCCATAACACCCGGACAAACACCTACAACATCTGCAGCTGCAACCGAAGAGACTCCAAATCCTGCAATTCCACTAGGAGGATCTTCATCAGCTGAGATTCGATCAATTGTTTGGAAAGGCGGAATTGCAGCGTGGAAAGCAAATCCTATTTTCGGGACAGGAGTTGAAACTTATGCTTTTGCATACTACAAACATAGGCCTGAAGAACATAACAGAGTGTCTGAATGGAACTTCTTATATAACAAAGCTCATAACGAATACATCAACTATCTAGTTACTACTGGAGCTTTCGGATTCCTTTCTTATGCTGCTTTCATTGGTCTTTTCTTTATCGCATCTGGACTTAGCTTATTAAATATAAAAGTAAGAACAATTCCATATTTAGGAAATTTTTCATCTAGCGTTAAGTGGGATCACAAGGATCCGATCGTACTCGCGCTTATCGCCTCTATTATTTCCATGCTAATCGTAAACTTTTTCGGTTTTTCAGTCGTAATTACAAATATTTATTTATTCTTAATACCGGCATTTATTCTATTTCTTTTGAAACTAGTTCCAGATTTTAAAGAACCTCCTCTTCCTAAAATCCCATATGTCTCTTACTCTCAGTGGAGTGCAGTAATAGGACTTGGTGCACTAGCTACATTTTTAATTTTTATGCTTGTCAGATTCTGGGTGGCTGACACCAAATATGCATTAGGCTTTAACTATAATCAGGCTGGGGATTTTCAAACGGCGTATCCCTTACTGCAATCTGCGATAAAAATGAGAAAAGAACCTGTTTTCTTAAATGAAATAGCTATAAATGACGCAAATCTTGCAACAAGTCTTGCGACACAAAACGGCAGTGAGTCAGCGCAAATTATTCAGCAATTAGCTACAGAATCTCTAACAACTTCTGAAAAATTAATTAAAGACCATCCAAATAATGTAGTCTTCTGGAAAACTAGAGTTAGAGTTCTTTATACTCTAGCCCGCCTTGACCCTTCATTTTATCCACAGGCTTTAGCAGCTATTCAGCAAACAGCTCTTCTTGCTCCAACTGATGCAAGTATTCTCTATAACTTGGGAGTTTTGTATGGACAAAATGGAGATTCTAAAAAGGCTGTAGAAATTCTGGAGCAAACAGTCAAATATAGACCCCAATATTCTGAAGCCCATTTCGCGCTTGGTCTTTTCTATCATGACTTAGGTGTTGACCAAAATGGAGCAGTAAAAGATGAAACATATCGCCAAAAAGCGATTGCTGAAATGGATTATATACTAAAAAATCTTAACCCAAATGATTCTCAAGCTAAAGCCTACTACGACGAATGGCAGAAGTAGATATAATCTAGCTTTGCATTATGCTATAATTTCCAGAACCGGTTTTTCGAATTATGGCACAAATCGTATCCGCACCACATCCAGTTTTAAGTAAAGTAGCTAGCGATTATGTCTTTGAAAAAAATGACAAATTTTTGCCGGCGATTTTAAAAGAGATGGAAAAAGCACTTCTCGAGGCTTCTGACCCGAAAGGAGTAGGACTTGCAGCTCCTCAGATCGGACGAGGAATTTCAATTTTTATAACCAAACCATCTGATAATGCCCCTATCTCTGTTTTTATAAATCCTAAAATCATAAAATCAGAACCAATTCCAAAAGATAATCCAGAAGATGAAAAAAAAGCTAAAAAACTTGAAGGATGTCTTTCGCTTCCAAGCATTTGGGGTGTTGTTAAGAGATCTCCTAGCGTTACTCTTTCTTATTATGATCATTTAGGAAGAAAGAAAACTAAAAAATTTACAGGATTTATGTCAACTATCGTACAGCATGAGGTAGATCATTTAAATGGAATTCTTTTCCCAAAAAGAGTTTTAGAGCAAAACGGCGCTCTTTATAAATCCAGCAAAAATGAAAAGAATGAGGACGAATTCGAAGAGATTTCAGTATGAAGATAGTATTTTTTGGTTCCAGGCATATCCATAGCATTCTTAGAGAACTCGATGAAAATTTTGATCTGAAACTAGTTGTTACTACTGATGCTGGCATAGTTAATATCGCAAAAACAGAGGGATATCCTTATGCACAGGTTTTAAAAATTGATTCAAATTTAATTAAGGCCATAAAAGATCTGGAGCCGGATTTAGGAATAGTTGCAGATTTCGGTCTCATAATTCCTCAGGCTCTTTTGGACATATTCCCTCACGGAATTTTAAATGTTCACCCTTCCCTATTACCATTATATAGAGGCCCTACTCCAGTTCAAACTGCACTTCTAAATGGTGACTCAGTGACAGGAATTTCTATTATTAAAATTGATGAGGAACTTGATCACGGCCCGATAATTTATCAGGAAGAATATGACATAAAGCCCCAGGACTTTACGGAAAAACTACTTAACAATCTCTTTCAAAGAGCAGCGGAAATTCTTCCGGATCTGATTACAGAATATGTAGACGGGAAATTAAATTTAGAACCTCAAAACGACGATAATGCGACCTATACAAATATTTTGAAAAAAGAAGATGGATTTATAGATCTAGATAATCCTCCAGAGAAAAGAAAACTTGAGAAAATGATAAATGCACTAAGTCCCTGGCCAGGAGTTTGGACTAGATTCAAGCTTACGGATAAAGAAGTGATTATAAAACTACATCCCATGAACTTTATTCATGTTGAAGGAAAAAAACCGATGAACTATAAAGACTTTAAAAATGGGTATCAAAAAGGCGAAGAATTCCTCAGAAAACTTAGCCTTCTTTAATTTAATTTCGTTAATTCGCTGATTTGTGCATGAAACTGAAGCGCGGGGAGCCGATGAATTTTCGTAGTTCGCATTTTGAGCTTGAGCTAACTAGAATGTAATTACCTAACATTAGACAAGCATCCCCGGAAATTTTCATATTCAAACAATTTGCGAACTGCGGATCAAGAAAATTTATTAGCGACCTCAGCGCAATTATTCTAGGCTAAGCCTGCGGAGACTGGAGCTGCAGAAGAGATTTCCTGTTCTTTTAAAGCTGCAGCTGCTTTTTTTGATCTCGTATCTTTTCCACTAATGAGTCTTATGCATTTTGTGCAAAGTCTAACTCTCATAGAAGTTCCATCCACCACAATTCTTGCTGGATGAAGATTTGGCCTGAAAACTTTTCGAGTTCTATTTTTTGCGTGGGAAACATTATGACCTATCATATTTCCTTTTCCGCAGTTGTAACATTTGTATCCGCTACTCATAGGCATATATTATACAAAAATTTACAGCTAAACTCAAACCTTACTTTTAAAAATCTGGTAAAATGGTTTTTATGAACATAGAGCTAGCTTTAATCTCACTCGCTGTCTTAGTCCCGTCTGTCATTCTTCACGAAGTTGCGCACGGGTTTGTAGCCGATAAATTGGGTGATCCCACAGCTAGATTACTCAAGCGATTAACATTAAATCCTATTCCACACATTGATCCCCTAATGTCTATACTTCTTCCTCTATTATTGGTAATTTCTGGCTCCCCTGTTATTTTCGGAGCTGCCAAACCAGTTCCTGTTGACCCATTTAATCTTAAAGAGCCTAGAAAAGATATGGCTTTGGTTTCTCTCGCTGGACCTGGAACTAACTTTCTTATCGCAGCAGTCGCAGCCCTTATTTCCCACGTTCTTTTCCCGGGCGCATCAATTTTCGAAGTTTTAACAAACAGTCTTTTAGGATTAGTCCTGGGGTTAACAATTACGATAAATATTAGTCTCGCGATCTTTAATCTTTTACCGATTCCTCCTCTTGATGGATCTAAAATCTTTGCTCTTTTTCTTTCAGAAAGCGCTTCGAGATCTTATCTATCACTAGGAAGTGTGGGATTCTTTATAATTTTCGCACTTATGCTTTTCCCAATCGGAGGATTTTCCCTAGGAAATATTATTAGTGGCCTAAGTGACTCAGCCATCCGCCTCCTCGGCTTCTAGCCTTGCAAGGCGTCCCCTTGCGAGGCTAATTTCCGGTATATTTGAAAGACTTCGCAATCTGATCTAACTCGTCATAGAGATCTTCCGAGGTTGTAGAAAAATTATAGACTCTTGGTTTAATAAACACAAAATAAGTCATCCTAAAATTTTCTTCTCCAGATTTATTCGACAGCGCCTGTTTTACTGATTCATATCCATCAATTTCTAAATTCTCCGATTTAATTACCATAGCCCTATTCTTCTCATGCAAATCAGACAAATAACTATCTAGATCATTAAAATTAGTCCCACTTCTACTTATCAAAATTTCGCCGTTATTTTCTTTAACAGTCACTGAAGCAAACTTATCCTCAAGCCTTGACTCGGGAGGAACCTCAAATGATATATTCATTGATTTTGAATCGTAAATTTTATAATCTCGAGGATTTAAATAATTATTAAAGTAAACAATTGAAATAACAGAAGCAATAATTAAGACTATAACTAATTCATTTTTTTTCTTTAATAACTTCATCTTAGTAACTATATTTTAGCGTACCGCTTTCAGATCTTAGTTTCAAGAGATACATTCCGCTCCTTTCTTCCCTTAAAATCTGCCTATTATTTTTATCGTAAGTATAAATCTTTGTTTTATTTGTTAATGCCGAATAAACAATTCCTATTAAATTTTTATCTTTCATGAAAAATATTTCCGTAAGACTGTTAAGTTTTTTAGTTTTCGAATCATAAACTGGCGCGACAATTAAATTATTTTTTTCTGGGTAAATATGAGGGCCATTGTTATATCTGAATGATGTAATATTTATCCAGGAAAGCGGATTACTCGAATAATTTTTATACTGAAAAGTAAGGGTATTCCCCGCTTTGTCGGAAACGGTAGCTATTTTCCCACCAACTGAATCAGATTTAGTAACTGATGCTGATTCGGATCCGTCTTTTCCATAAAATTCTATGGCTTTAGAATTTAAGAAATATTCTATCTCCACTTCAGGCGAAGTTTTGTCTATATAAAACGAAATGATTTTAGGATCCTCAACATTCTCATCATTATCTACCGAATAAAATTCTAATTTATGCTTACCGGATGCCGAGAACTCTATTGGAGAGACATACTTTTCCCAATCTCCATCTTCTCTTCTATATAAAATATAATTTACTCCTAATCCATTTGTATTATCACTAGCAACTAGACTTACTAATGCGTTAGACCTGTAAAATCCTTCATTTCCCATTACCCCGAAAATAAACGCTGAGGTTGTGGCAGGAGCTATATCTTTTCTTTCTGCTACCAATGCAAATTGAGTGAGATGATTTGCTGCGGTTGTTGCTTTTTTATTTTCTAAATCTACTGCGGTATCTTCTTTTACCCAATCAATTCCATCGGATGTTGAATAAATAGATAGAGTTCCTACGACAATTTTAGAAAGATCTAGATCAGAAAAATCCATGGTTAGTGAAAATGGCTTGTTAAAATTTGTAACCTCATTTCCCAAAGCATCTTCCGTGGTTACTTCGACTGTGGGACCGATTGATCTGAGTAAATCGGAAATCCTTTGTATGGGTGTGGAAATTAATTTAAGAATTAAACTTTTATCAGTAGCCCCTTCTGGAAAATTCACTGAATTTCTCCCGCTTACAAAAAAACCTCCATTAGAATCTAAAGTGGTATCAAGCCCATCAATTTTTTCTTTCCATAGATAATAGCTTTTATTTCCAGTTCTATTTTGACCATTATAAAAGAATGAATAATTTTCCCATGGGTCAGGTGATTTAGACTGCCAACCAAATGGGTCCGTTAATCCATCAGGAATATTATCTTCAAAATTTCCATCATTATTCTTATCCTGGATGACCATTAAGTGAATATGTGCGCCATCTTCTCCTTTAGGTCGCACATTTCCAGTAGCACCTACTTTCCCAATTGGATATCCCGCACTTACTTGAACTTCCAGATTTGGAATATTTGTAATTAATCCATCTTCTAGAAGATGGTAGTATCTTGTTTGATAACCATTACCATGATCTATGTGAATTGCATTTCCACACGGACCACAGGTATTAATAAATTTAGCAAATCCTCCTGCAGCGGCAATAACCTCATCCCCGTAATCTGCTTGAGCAAGACTCCCATAATCATATCCGTCGTGAGAGGAGTAGGCCTCATCAGTTTTGGCATTTTTATAATTAATTATCTGACCGGGCTCGATCATTCCCACGCTTAACAATGGGTACTCGTGGTCAAAAAATGAATTTATTGATAGTGCTGCATCTGTAAACGATAAACCTTTTCCTTTATAATCCCACGGTAATTCTAGGAATGGTTCTGGGGCTGGCAAAGGTGCGGGACTGGGGGTTACGGAGGGAGAAGGAGTGGGCGTCGGACTTGGATTAATATATTCATAATTAAATGCCACCTCTAGGTTATCAATATTCGCTGACCATGCTGATGGTCCCGCTCTATTTATTCTAAAAATAAAATTATTTGATCTGATATTCGATGGGTTCAAACAGCTATTAAAATCTACTCCGCTTGTTGAGGTAATATTATACTCAGCAATATTTACTCCAACCAAGTTTGTCATTGTCCATTTATCTCCTGGCGTCTGACAATTCAATCCATAAGTTGTCCCCGCAGAAACACCGACAAACAATCCTATATCAGATTTTCCAGTCACACGAATCCTAACCCCAGTTATTCTCACGTCATTTGGTAATCCAAAATCTCCAAAATTCCTAAAATATAAATTAGCGAATGAAAGTCCGGTGGCCCTATCACACGTTAAGCCATCTGTAGTTGAGCAATTTGATAAATTTGTATATGCGGGACTTCCATCAGTAGTTATAGTGGTAGCACTTCTATAAGGGGTTGTTTCTGCAGATGCTGGTCTAAGAAAACAAAAAAAGAATAACCCAAAGAACAGGCAGAAGAAAAAGGCCCTGATTGCACTTCTACTCACAGAATTAGCCTCTTAACCTGAGCTTACTCCCGAAAAATCGAAAAAGCAACAGTGAATCCTTCTAGCTTCATGTTTTAGTTCTATAGTTAAACTACAGCTTTCCAAGGAGAGTCCTTGGAAAGCTGTAGGAGACATGTTATTATTTACTTATGCCAGCTAAAAATGCACTCAAGAATTATCAAGAGAATAGCTTTTATCATATTTATAACCGCGGTGTTGAAAAAAGAATTATTTTTGAAAATTCTCAGGACTACTTAGTTTTCCTCTCCTATCTTAAGGAATATCTAACTCCTAAAAATGAAAAAGAATTATGTAATCGACTTTCAGATCCTAAAATCGGATCTATCGAAAGAGATAAGATTATAAAAATTTTAAATCTTAATAATTTTTCAGATGAGATTAATCTTCTAGCATATTGTCTTATGCCAAATCATTTTCACTTTTTACTAAAACAGAAAAAACAAAATTCTATCGATAGATTCATGAGATCAATATGCACAAGATACACAATGTATTTCAATAAGAAATACAAAAGAGTTGGCTCACTATATCAGGGTGTATACAAGGCAGTGATAATTAAAAAAGAAAATCAATTTCTCCATTTAACTCGATACATCCATCAACAAGCTTTAGCTTTCGATAATCAGATTTTGGATGGCTACAATGGTCAACCTTGTTCTTATTGGGAATACGTTGAAAAAAGAAGAATCGAATGGATTAAACCCCAGGAAATCTTATCTTATTTTTCTGAAAATAATCCAAAATTATCTTATGCAAACTTTGTCAACGAAAAAAATAATTCTGAGATAATGCAAGATTTAATTCTTGAGGAGTATTAAAATCCTTTTGTTCAAATTTTATTACTCACCTCCAGTTTTCCAAGGAGAGTCCTTAGAAAGCTAAATTGCCCCGGTTTATTTTTTTACTATAAGTAAAATTTTACTTACTTGACTTATCCACATTTTAGGTTTAAAACTATATTATAGGGTCGAAAGATTTTTGATATAGTTTTTGTAACCAAACTATATCTCTTCATTTAGCTATACCGGGCTAAGATATTTAGGTTCTCTTCACTTACTATGGGTTTGACATCCCCCTTAAAATGTTGTAATATGACCGCGTATGGCTGTACAGCAAGAAACTTTAATGAAACACACACCAGCACATCGTCAAACACAAGAAGGCGGTTTACCTAGCCTGCCAAACAGACCTAGAACCCCCCACCTTCCACACTCAAGAGCAATCGCTGTTGGATTAGCTTTAGCAATTGCAGGAACGGCCGTAGGGGGAATTTTTAGAAAAACTGGTGATACTGTAATAAATGAAATGCCTACAGTCGTAACCCTAGATAATCAACACGAATTCATATTTGATGGAAGATTACTTGTAAATCTAAGTATGTCACCTGAAGGCGAAGTAAGAAAAGAACCTACAACTAGAACACAGATTTTAAAAGCTGAATCTATCACTATTCCTGAGGGAGAAGAATTATATGCAACTGATGATATCGCTGCTCCAGAAGGTGAACAACACAGAGTCACACTATCACCTGTTGATTTATCTGAATCCTATTTCGTACCAGTAGCTGGAAGAACCTATGGTCAAGACACTAAAGATCACTATGCAGATATGACTGTAAATAGAGATGTAGCTTTAGGATCTGAGCCAATACTAAAAGATCCATTTGGATCAGTAAATATAAATGGAATAGAAGTCGGAATCTTTTTTAGAGTAAGCAATGCTGATGGAAGCGCTAAACTGGGTCCTAATGAAAAGCCTGTTTATGTAAAACCAAGTCAAGTAGATGTAGCAATTCCAGAGGCCCAAAATCAAGTACCACAGCCTGTAAATGCTTAATTTACATGCTATAGGCTTGACAATTGGCCGAAAAGGAGTATAATCGCAAACTGAATATGACAGAAACACTAAATACATCAATCGGCGCACATCCTAACACTCGTTCAGAGTCGAATCAAGCATATTGGAAATCTATCACTAGAAGAGTCGCTACAGGAAAAACAATTGAAATCTCTACTGTGGCACAAACTCCTAAAGTAACTGATACATTTACTCCCCTTTTCGATCAAGGATCTTTCATGTACAGAGCGGTAGCTCTTGCAGGAAGATTTGCAAAACCGGCATTAGCAACAGGCGGAGCCGCAGCAGGAATAGCAGGAGCAGCACTTGTAGTTGACTTGGATGGAAAATACGTATCTGCACAAGAGCCATCTACTGCTCCATCAGCTGCGCCATCAATTGAGCCTAAACCATCAGTAACTCCTGATCCAGAAACAGGACTTTTACCATGCCCTACTCCGACACCTGAACCAGGAGAAACACCAATTCCTGATAGAACTATCCCACCTGACATCGGAGTTGTTTCAGAAGGAGAGGTTTTATTCGCACAAGGAGCCAATTCAAACGGAGAAACTGTAATAGTTACTCTAGCTCAAGAAGCACCATCAGCTGCTCCATCAGCACCAGCAAGCCCAGCTGCATCAGAAGGCCCAAAAACAGCAGTAAATCCAAATTGTGATCCAGTATTAACAGAGGCATATATTAAAGCTGGAAGACCTGCAGACAAAGAACCAGTTAAATTTAGTTTTATGGATGAAGCAATAGAAGCCCCAATCAGTATGGGTGAACTAAAAGGAATAATTAAAGCTTTTTATACAAAACACCCAGAAGCACTTCAGTATGTAGACGAATACGACACAAAGCTTACTACAAAAACACGAAATAGAATGCTTAAGCAATGCGAAAAAGGATATCCTGATGATCCGAAAGAACTAATTCAACAAAGCAGGGTATCGAGCTGTGCTGGTCTAATAAACTTTTTATACTATATTGCTGTAGAAAATAAATCCCAAGGAATGATGGACTTAGCTCAATCAGTTTACTGGTACGCAGTAGCTAATATTAAAGCCTATGATCCCGCGCGTGCTCTTGAGGAGTTTTTAGGTGGAATTGAAATAAGAAATCAAACTATTCAAGGTTAATCCTCTTCTCTTCGTATTGACACAGATATCCAGGCTATACTAATCTAATACTATATGAGCTTTAACTTGCTCAATTCTGTTCGTGTAAAATTAATTGCCCTGGTACTAATGATCTTCATTGCTGTAACTATCTTTTTTGGTATTTTCTATTTGAGAAATAGAGAAGAAATACCAGATGAGCTTACTCTCCTAGACAGAGAGGGAGGAAAAATCTCCTATCTATATCCAAATTACATTAGCCAAGTTAGGGTTGAGGAAAAATTTAAAATCCTGCACGATAAAAAACTCACAGAACAGGAAAGATATTCTGCGCTTGATAATCTAGCTTTCTTTTTCGGCTCTGCATATAGTGATACTAATGACGCGAAAATAAGAAAATATCTAGTCAACTTAGGTAAATATGGAGAAAAAGAATTCCCTGCTCTATTTAAAAAGGGTCCTTTTAACCCTGTGTGTCAAGATCCAAGCTGTGCACCTCCGACTCCTGAGGAAATTAAATCAATAATTACTCAAATTAAATCGTCTGATGCTCCAAAAGAAGATATAGAAAGAATAACTAAGGCTCTATCAAATGCCAGCATGGTGGAAGATGATGCCGAGGATTTTAAATTTTACGCTTATAATCAGGCTTATACTGATATCAAGTCCGTAGCTGATACATCATCCTCTTCAGCCCTACTTAAAACACACGAAGATCTAGGTATATTTCTCTCAAAAAAATACCCGGAATATTGGGAACTCTACAAAGAAAACGTAAGTGAAGGTATAAAAGAAAGCTTTCTTGAAAATTTATGAAAAAAATATTACTAGCTCTTATAATATTCCTAGCACTATTTGAAATAGCTTCAAAAGTTAACGAAGTGCGTGCACATGGACCAAGCAAGACTCTTTATTTTAGAAGATGTAACTATAATCCCGGAGTAAGATGGCAAGTTAGATATCAAGTCATATTTAGTGATAATAGTAAATCAGGATATATATATGGAACTACGGGACCCGAATCAGCTCATAACGATTACTACGCGGAAGAAGTATGTAACGGATTCGCAAATAGAACTGGCGCATCTGAACCTCTCGTTAATACCGGCAGTAATGCAGCTGATCCGCCCCATCCAGGAGGATTTATAAGCAGTAGACTAGGACCGAGACAAGACAGTACAAAAATAGTATGGTCTACAGCTTGTGTAGATCCCGTAATCGATGCTATTACGGTCTACGAAACATTAGACGGAGGACATTTCATATGGGAATTTGTGGAAGACGTCTCATTTAGACGTAATATAAATGGGTGCAATGTGCCAAACAGTGGATGCAGCGGTTTTAACGCAGGAAACTTAATCTCCGCAGTAGAGGGAAAAGGAACAATTAATTTTAGTGAGACAAGCAAATGCAGTAACAACCCCCCACCTCCAAAATACAAAATCAGCGGACATGTTTTTATAGATAAAAACGAAGATGGAGATAAGGACCCAGGAGAACCATACTACAACTCAGGAGATAGATCTATAGAAAAATGGGGAGACTATCATGAATATGAGGATGGTGGGTCAAACAACAATGGCTTCTATGAATTCTTTAATTTACCGGGAAGAGATGATTACGGAATTAAATTTAATGTTCCAAGTGGATATAGATGCACTACAGGAAGCGGATGCAGTCATGGCTGTCAAAGTCAGGGATGCGGAAATGGAATAACACTAGGACCGAGTAAAACTTATAATTTTGGTATCGCACTTGATCGCGGAGCAATTTCGGGAGTTGTTTATATAGATGAGTGGAACGGAAATAATCCGCCAAATGGAAAAATTGACGGGAATGATACCCGCCGACGAGATGAACTGGTAAGAATGGATCCCAATGGAGCAAATGAAACACGAAGAACTGATAGGGATGGTAGGTATAGATTTGGAGATTTGAATCCGGGATCTGACCATAACATAAGACTTGACGGAATTGAGCCCTGCAGGTTAAATGTCATGGGCGATAATCCTAAAATAAATGTTAACGCTCCTTCAGGCGGAAATAACGATGTACATTTCAGACTCACCCGAAGGTATTTCGAGATAGTTGGAAATATATATAGATATGATGCTGCCGAATGCACACCCACCATTAACACTAACTGTCAGGCATATGGAAGAAGCGTAAAGCTTACCGCTGTCGGAACAGGAAGAAATGATGATTCAAAAGCAGGAGATGCTCCTGACTATAAAATAACACGAATTCAGGATCAAAACGGGGCTTATTCAGTCAGACTTACAGGTCTTAGAGATGGAGAAAGTGTAGTTGGAGGAAATGAAAAAGACGTTATTGTTAACTGTGCAAATGCAAGACAGGATTTTTACATTCGTCCAGCTGGGGCTACTGAGTTCGATATTTCAGGAACTGTTTATGTAGACTCAAACAACGATGGCGCTCTTCAAAAAGCAACGGATGAGATATATGATGGAGGCGGAACTGTTCAGATCAGAACTGGAAATAATTCAGCCTCGACTGGAAGAACAGGCCCAGTTAGGAATAATGGAACTTATACCGTAATAGACAATCCTCAGAACACAAATTATACTGTAAGACTTCAACAAGGAACTCTAGCCTCAGGCTACACTGTACTAAACAATGATAGACGCATTAGCATGGGAACTGCAGACGTAGCTCAGGTTAACTTTTTAGTTGATGCTCCTGCAAATACCTATTCTATCAGGGGTGGAGTTTATATAGATTCTGATAACCCTGAAGGAAAAAAGACTGGATCAGAGCCTTATGTTTCAGCAACCGGCAGTGAAAGAATAAGAATACAAGGACTCCCTGCAGGAGCAAATTGTCCTCAAAACAGATCTTCATTTGTTAGAGATATTAATAATTTTACAGGAGAATTTATCGCAAGCGGAATTCAACCCGGATGCTATAGAGTCGAATTCAACGGACCTTCCGGCAGAGGTGCTAATTGGAGAGTAACTTACCCTTCAGGCATCTCCCCTTTTACCATTGGACCTATCATAGTAGGACCGAATTGTAATGATGACGCTACAGATCAAGATGGTATCGCTCTTTGCGCTACTGGCGCAGGAGGCGGAGTTAATGGAAATATCACAAATGTAGATTTTGGAATAAAACAGCAAGATGATAATCCCTGGTACCAATCAGTCGGTGGTGATGTACGCATTGACGAAGATAATTACAGGAATATAATTCCGGATGGTAATTCTCCGGTCTGCACAAATTCTACATACCCTTATGTATCTTCTAACTCAATTAGCGGAAATCTAACATCTGGAGTAGTATTTACAGGAAGTAATCCTAACTTCTCAGATACCGGAAATGATAGATCAAAAGCTTCAAATCGAGGCTGGCTTCTAACAGGAAATGAATTTAGCCCGTCAAGACCCGGAACTATAAGAACCTCTTATACTTATATGAATAATATTATCGAGAAAGGAAGAATTACTGTTAACCCAATGTTTGGTAATAGCGCTACTAAAACATGTATCAATAACTCTGGACCTGACTGTACTTTCAGAGCAAATCTCTTAAATGGAGTCTATAAATCAACAACTTCTGTAACTATCAGAGGAAGCGGAAATCCCGAAACATATACTTTTCCTGATGGAAGAGATTATGTTTTCTTAATTGAAGATGACCTAAGAATAGAATCTAATATTCAGGTAAATCCAGGCTCTACCGTAACATTCATAGTCAGCGGAGATATCATCATTAGTCCCGACGTAACTGAACTTGATGGAATTTATTCTGCCGATGGCAGCTTTATTACTCAGGGTATCGCAACCGGGGCAAACGACCAACCTCTAAGAATTGAGGGAAATGTGATCGCAAATGCCGGTTTAAATGCTGGGGAAAAGTTTGATCAAAGAAGAGACTTGGGAGATGCTCAAAACGTAGATTGTCCAGCTGTAACCATAGTATCCCGCCCCGACTTTATACTAAATGGACCTGAGCTTATCCGATATACTAACTATGTCATTCAGGAAATTGCACCTGGAGCAGATAGGAGCAGCCAAGGAGCTGGCGGATTTCTAATAGCTGATACATATACTCCTCCATTTACACCTGTCCCAAATACACCTACTCCAAGACCCCCAACTCCTGAGCCAGAGGAGCCAACTAATACTCCCCGCCCTAGCCCAAGACCGTCTCAAGAACCGGAGGAAGATAATTTTCCTTTTTTTTGTCAATATGGGGCAGTTAATAAAAACGGCTGGGTTCCTGAATCAGACAGACATTCATGGGACTACACTTACGATGGCGGTAAAAGATGTGATATTTATGGAAGCGGATGCGCCATGACTTCACTTGCAATGATTATGAAATATTTTGGTGACAACATGAACCCGGAAAGCACATCGAGACAGGCTACAAACAATAAATACCCTATTAACTTGGGATGTCAGTCTCCTGGAACCTTAACCTCTCAATTAACTAATACTGTAGTACCATGGCTAAGAAACAGGAATTATTCAGTCCCTGGGGGTGACCGTCCAAATCAAGTTCAATTTACATTCGATAGTCAAGGAGATTACACAGGCAAAATTAACCTTAAAGTATTAAAAGTATATATAGATCATGGATATTTACTGTTGGGGGGAGCAAAAATTACTATGGCGACAAAACAAGGATTGTCAGAACCTGCTGGGCATGCATTTGTTATAACAGATATAAATGTTGAGAACGAGACGATGACAGCTTATGATCCTACTTTCTGTCAAAAAGATTATCCAAATCTTCAGGGAGGCAAAAGAACAATTAGAAATGTGAACAAAATTGGAGGAAATCCAATAGGCTGTTCTAATGGAGATTGTGGATGGGTGCAAATGTTTGCTATAAAGAAGAAACCTAACTAAAAATAAATGAATAAACCTTATTATATTATTGGAACTATTATTACTTTGATTCTAATTATGATCTTTATAGGGTCATGGGCATTCTTAAACTACAGGGAAAGAGTTAATAATGACTCCGGCTTTACAACACAAAACCAACCCCTGTCAAAAGAGCCTTCCGTAAGCACTGGATCGGACCTTGGAGACTTTTCTCAAAAAGAATTAAATGAAAATAGAGGCTACAAAGTATCTGAGCTAGCTTCTAAGCTTCCTCAAAACGGGCAAAATTTCTCCCTATCGTATGATTTTGATACTGATGAATTCACTCTCTACATTAATCCTGATGCACAAGAACAGGGCAACTCTGAACTTACAGCATTTTTAAAACAAAACCAAATTGACAGCATTTCTTGGCTATATAATCTAAAAAGGGTTAACCAAAGACCTTAAGTTAATTTAAACCTCCCTAGTTGACTTTATCCATCACTCAATTTATACTTTTAATTGCTCTTTGATACACGCAGGGGATTATGATTTTTCCTCTATGTTAATTTCCTTGAGGTATCCCGATTTAATCGGGAGACAAGGCGGAGTTTCGGTTAACTAAGGTTAGTCGGACAGCCTCCCTATTTCACTCAAGGGGAAAACGATAATCCAACTTCGGTATCAAAGGCAGTATTTATTAATTAAACCAGTCTATTTTTAATAAAGGCAATGTCTTGCCTCAAATCTCCTCTTTCTGGTAAAATTACCATTACGCCGTCTTAGCTCAGTGGTAGAGCAGCTGTTTTGTAAACAGCAGGTCGTGGGTTCAAATCCGACAGACGGCTCAGCGTCCAATCAAGATTAAATCCGTTCCATCTTTTGCTTTGCAAAAGATTTAACACTATAATCTGATTCTCCTTTCTCAAAATTGCTTTGCAATTTTGAAATCAATTAGCCCGCTGGCTAATTGAAGAGGAGCGAACGGCGAAAAATCGAAGTCCGCCAGATGGCGGACGAAGATCCGAGACGGAATCGCGACGAGCTGAGTTGGCGGAGCAGTCAATCGCACCTGACTGTAGATCAGGTGCCCGAAAGGGCTACAGGAGTGCAAATCTCTTACTCAGCACAACACCAAGCCGATTTGGCTCAGTGGTAGAGCAAGTCATTGGTAATGACTAGATCGTGGGTTCGATTCCCACAATCGGCTCACCTACTCTTTGATTTTAAGCATAATTTTAGTTATAATTGTAACCTCATATGGCAAAAGGTGAACACAGACAGAATTTTGGATTAAAATGCAGCGTTTGCAAGAACGTTAATTACATCACGCAAAGAAATAAAATTAACACTGAAAGCAAACTTTTACTTAAGAAGTTCTGTAAGAAATGCAGAAAAGTTACAGATCATAAAGAAATCGAAAAACTTAAGTAATTCCCCTCTTTTCATTTGATTAAAGCCCAGTCCCAAAGTATAATAGTGCCAGGGTTTAACCCTGAGCGAAACGAAGGGATGTGGTGAAACGGCTATCACAGCAGTCTCCAAAACTGCTTTTCTCAGTTCGAATCTGAGCATCCCTGCACTATTTGATATATTGTAATTTCCAGAGATCGATAGTATTTTAAATTCATGGCACACGACGAGTATCATGAACATCTCATAAGAGAAGTCGCAGAAATTTACGAACCTATACTTTCCAGCTCATCTCAGGCAATATATATTTATCTGGATGACCAACATAAAATTTGTAACCAAAAATTCGCAGATCTCTTGGGTTACGACTCAATAAATGAATGGGTAGAAAATGAAACTCCAATTAGCGACATAATACCCACTGATCAAGAAGCAGTAATTGAAGCTTATGGAAAAGCAGTTGAAAGTCTTGAAAGCTCATTCATTTCAGTCACTGCTGTTACTAAATCAGGATCAGAAGTGGATCTTGATATCGTCATGGTCCCTTTTACATATAAAAATGAGGTTTTCGCAGTCCACTTTATAACACCACAAAACTAATAAATTCCACTTGAATCCATTTTTTCTAAGTGCTACGATCCGTTTGTGAAATCTCCCGAGGCAAAAGTGAATCACCGGCCTTCTTCTCTTAATAGAATTGTCCTCCCAGTTGCCTTAGGAGTTGCTGCAATTTCTACAGGTGGCCAGCATTTCACTGATAGGATTTTTCAGCCTGTTTCTAATCCTGATCAACCAGCTTTTACTTATTATTATGGTCACTTACCCTTAAGTCATCCCGGCACTATGATGGACACAGGAAATATCGCAGATAATTTCCGTCCGATGTCTGGCTGGGGCACAGAATACACAGAAGCTGATATTCAGGAATTTTACAGATCTGCTGATGAAATTAGACGTGCTGGATTTGATGGAATAATTATATCTTGGCATGACATCGGAGATGTTAGAGATCAGGGATCAGATAATATCATTAATGATGCTCTGTCAAGGTGTGATAGCACTTTTCCCGGAATGAAAGTTAAATTTATCGTTGAGAGGCTTGCAAACCTAAATGAAGATAATTCTGATGAAAAGCTGGACACGATTATGGAACACATGTGGGAAAATTATTTTAATAATCCTCATTATTTCAGAAATGAAGAAGGACTTCCCGAAGTGGATTTCTTTACCGGAGATAATCCAGAATGGGTAGACAACATCAGAGTTACAGAAAAGCTTCACAGACTAAAAGAGAAATGGGGTATAAATCCAGTCTTGAGAAGCTACATTGGGAGCAATATAGAATTTGAGGGCAATAATAAATATGCTTCTGAACTAGATATGTTTCCTTATGGTTTTCAACCTTTAGATATTTGGCCTGGAGGATTAGAAATAACACCTCACCAGGCAACGGTTACCGGAGAATATTCTAAAGAAGCAAGAGCTAATATAGAACGTGATTTCAAGCACAGAGTATTCAGTGAGGATGAAACACGTCAAAAAATTAGAATCGCCAGATCATCAGATTCAGAAATAGCAGCCTATGTCAGTTATAATGAGGGGCCTGAGAAAACTGGCTTTGAGGGAGACCGGGTAAAAATTGCTATTCTTGGTCAGGAGTTTTATGATCCAGGAGACAGAGAACTACATAATACTTTTCCAGCACCGTGTACTCCTCCTGAAATTCAGGGCACCACAGACTCGGGCGAAACAGTCATAATCACCTTCCCTTCACCGGCTCCAACTACACATAAGGAAGCTGCTTAAATCTACTGATATAATAAACTCTTATGAAAGAAAGAATTAATTGGGTGGATGTAGCCCGCGGAATAGGAGTACTTTTAGTAATTTATGGACACGGCTTAGCAGTTACTCCTTTAAGGTTTATAATCTATTCCTTTCATATGCCTCTGTTCTTTTTTCTCTCAGGCCTCGTTTTTCATAAAAGAAAAAATGAAAAGTATCTTACAGTTTTAAAAAAAGACTTTAAGAGAATTTTAATTCCTTATTTTATTTTCGCAGCTATTTCATTCACTCTTTGGCTATCAAATATTCCTCTGGATAGAATCAGATGGGATTTAGTTTTCAATCAAATTATAGGAATTTTTTATGGCAGCGGAAATAACGGATATCTTGCAATTAACATTGTGCTCTGGTTCTTACCCTGTCTTTTTATAGTAAAACAAATGTTCTGGTTTATCTCCAGGCTGGATATCAAACTAATTATCCCTGTTCTTTTTTTATTTTCAGCTTTAGGATATTATTTTCACGTTTTTTTACCTAATCTCAAACTTCCTTTCGGATTTGAATCAGCTTTAACAGGAGTCGTATTTTTCGGACTAGGATATATGTGGAATTTTATCCCAGATAAATATAATCAAAAATTTAAAAAATATACATTAGTTTTTATTTTAATTTTAATTGTTTCAACAATTACTTTCTCTTTAATAAATTTTAATCTTCACAATCATCAAGTGGACTTAAGGCTGAATAGAATAAATAACTATTTTCTATTTTATATGAGTGCGCTTAGCGGGATTTTAACTGTAATTTTATTAAGCATGAAACTAAATAAGAATAAAATCCTGGAATATTTTGGCAGAAATTCTTTACTCTTATTTGTTTGGCATCTTGTAGTTTTTTCTTATATTTCTGATTTTGTATTTCTATTTCTAACTTCAGAAGAAGTTATAAAACTTAGAAATATTTATCTCGCGCCGTTTTATTCTGTGGTATCAATATTTATAATTCTTACAATTTCTAAAACTATCAGGAAATCTAAATCGCTTATTCTTGAAAGTAAGCTATTTTAAGTATATAATGCGCCTACTATGGGATACTTAAGAGAACTCGGAATAAGTACTGGCTGGGTTAAGCCCAAACCCGGAGAATTCTTACCCGAGCATCAGGAGCTTGGACTAGCCTATCAGCTGCTTGATTTAACATTTAGAGACTCTCGAAGAGAGCTTGCAGCAAGACCAGATGAAGAGGAATTAGTAAGAGACTTATTAGGAAAACGTATAAAAGAAAGGGCTTTAAGGGTGACTTCTGAAGGACTTAAAGCTTCATATTATTCACCAGATCAGTCAGGACCACACCATTTATTGGTTGGCGAATCATTATTATTCAGCTTAAAATCACAAAAACTTTTAAGGGCTCCAGCTCCAAGAACCTCATTTAATGCTGAAGAGTTAGAAGAAGCATCTTCAAAAGAATGGTTCGAGCATGGAATGAATGTCGCAAAAACTACCCTAGCACATTTAGTTGGAGTTCGAGGCTTACCTATATATCTATCTAGAATCGAACTGCCTAGATAATTTTCCATTTACCAAGGACAAGTAAATCAGGGATAAAGATACACCTAAGAGAATTCCTCCAATTACATCTGTTGTCCAATGCTCACCCAGATAAACACGGCTTAAAAACATTATAAAATCAAATCCTAATATAAAGATTATGGGGACCATTTTTAAATTTTTACTGAGTTTTGGACTTAGCCAAATTGCAAAAAGTAAAATTAGAGACACAAATGCTGTTCTTGCCGAGTGACCTGAAGGATAGGCGAAAAATTCATGCGGAATATAAGAAGACGGAAAATGTACTGCTAAATTTGTTTTTAATAACATTATTGGAGGCCCATGATGCTCAATTATCATTTTTCCAGCTAGCTCAATTACCCCAGTTAATACGTAAAACATTAGAGCAAATATCTTGCCCGGAAGTTTAAATATAAATAGCGCTAACAGTAAAATCAAACTCGCAACTTCAGCGCTCCCCAGCAAGCTAAATGAAGAAAATAACCCCACTGCTCTATCCGGGATGAAGTTTTGAATTCTGACAGTTGTGTCGAAATCAAATCTCGTAAACAGATCTTCTGCCACCAGAAAACTAAGAAAAATAAATAAAGTAAATGTAACAAGACCAATGATACCGCTGTATTTTAAAATTCCCATGAAGACATTTATTGTAGCATCTGCCTGCAGATGCAAGCAAAGCGTTGCAAGCGGGAATTTACTTTCCCTGTTTGTGATGCTCGTGCATGTAGACTACGACACCTGTCGCAATCGCAGCACCGGTTACCCCTACTACTGCCGCTGTTTTCTTTATTAGATCTGGATGCTCCGCTATGAACATCCTTACTGACCTAGGACCTGCAAACTGAAGTCCAACCGATCTTTCGCTAGTAGTATGAAGCTCGATAGCACTTCTTAATCTTCCAAATCTTCCAGCCTGAACCCTTAAATCATCTGGTGCATTTACTCTATCTGCCCTCAAACCAATCTCAACAGGTGTACCATGCGCAGGAATTTCTCCGATTCCCTCCGGATGATCATCATATATATTTGGCACAATAAGGTCTTGCTCAGTCATTTGAAGAGGATTATAGCAGAAACTATTTAAAACTTGAGGTTTTTTAAGAAGTCTTTAAATTCTTCACTTATGTCAGGATGATTTAACGCGAGCTCTACTATAGTCTTCATGTACTCAAGCTTATTTCCAGTATCATAATATTTACCATTTTCAATTTCTACCGCATAAATCGGCACACCTTGCTCCTGTAAAAGATTGATTGCATCCACCAGCCAAATCTCTCCGCCTTTTCCTGGTGCCAAACTTTTTAAGGCTGGAAAAATTTCAGGAGGAAGAATATATGCGCCGTGAGTAGCTATATTTGAAGGCGCCTGATCTGGATCTGGTTTTTCTACAATTGCTTTAATTTTTGAGACTTTTCCCTCTACTGGTTCTAGATCTGCGATTCCATATCTTTTTAAATCTTCTTTTTTCTCAATTCTGACCCCTGAAATAACCACTCCACCGTATTTTTCATAAACCTCAATCATCTGCTGTAGCCTTGGTGGCTCAGCATAAATAAACTCATCCCCCCAAAGAACCGCAAATGGCTCATCTTCTATAGCAGGTTCAGCCGAAAGAACTGGTGTTCCGTTTCCATAGGGTCCTTTTTGGCGAACATAAATAAAATTCGCCATCTCCCCTATTTTTTTAACCATTTCCATGAATTCTGTTTTTCCTCCAGCTTCAAGATTCTGCATCAATTCCGCATTGGGATAATCAAAATGATCTTCAATAGCTCTTTTAAGAGACCCTGTTACTATTACAATATCTCTAATTCCTGATGCCACAGCTTCCTCAACTACATATTGAATAACGGGCTTATCTACAATAGGAAGCATCTCTTTAGGCATCGCCTTGGTTTGCGGGAGAAATCTGGTACCAAAGCCTGCTGCGGGTATAACTGCTTTTCTGATTTTCTTCATAAAGTTCTTTATATCATAAGGCATCATGCCAATAAATACAATTACCCTCGTATCTTTACATGAGGCTTCATATTTGATAAAATATTTGACATATCCGCCAAAAATGGGCGGATTTTAAATAGAATGGCAACTTCGCCGATTACTTTTACAAAACAAGCAGTAGATGAACTTAAAAAGGTCACCTGGCCTACTCGAGATGAGGTCATAAGACTAACTGTGGCAGTGATAGTAATTAGCGCAGCTGTAGGTCTTTTCCTTGGTGGAATCGACTTTGTTTTAACAAAAACATTAGAAATATTATTAAATAGATAAATATGGACGACAATAAAAAAACACAAGATCAGATTGACTTGTCCACCGAAGCAACAGAAACTGCGAAGGTAGAAGAAAAAGAAGAAGCTTTAGAAGAAGCCGAAATCAACGCTGATGAAAAAGAAGGTTTAACAGAAGAGCAAATTAAAGAAGATACTACTATGGTAGAGGCTCCAGATTTATCAGATGGAGAACCTGAAGTGAAAGATGCACCAGAAAGTCTCACAGAGGAACAGATCGAAGAAGATACTACAATGGCTGCAACCCCAAATATTTCAAGTGATGAAATAAAAGAAACCCCAGAAAATCTAACAGCTGAGCAAATCAAAGAGGACTCGGAAATGGCTCCAGTTGAAGACCCTGATGAAGAACTCGAAAAAGCAAAGCAAATTTTAAATGCCGGAGACAATGTAAATGCCAGATGGTATATCGTTCACACTTATTCTGGACACGAAAATAAAGTTGCAAAATCTATCAAGCAAAGAGTGCAAAGCTTAGGATTTGAAACTAGAATTTTTGACATTATTGTTCCCACCAGAAACACTATTAAAGTAAGTCAGGGTAAAAAAGAAACAGTTAAAGAAAAAATATTCCCAGGATACGTTCTCGTAAAAATGATTCTTGATGATGAATCATGGCTTTTGATTAGAACCACACAGGGAGTAACTGCATTTATCGGAGCTGGTAACAAACCAACTCCAATCTCAGAAAAAGAAGTTGAAGCTATTCAGAAATTTATGGATGCAGATGAACCGCTCTATAAAACAGCGTTCACAATTGGTGAAGCTGTAAAGATAGTTGATGGACCATTCTCAGATTTCTTAGGAACAATTGATGATATTGATGAAGCTAAAGGAAAACTTAAAGTGCTTGTAAGTATTTTCGGACGCGAAACACCAGTAGAACTAGACTTTTTACAAGTAAATAAGTTATAATTCAAAAAACTTAATTGATCTGGGAGACTTAGGTCGCTTGAACCAGTAGATAGGATAGATAAGCTCAACGGGCTTCCCTCTTCTCTACTTTTTCAAACTTCTCTCTCAGCAAACTTAAAACAATGGCAAAAAAAATTAAAACAATTATAAAGATTAACATTCCAGCTGGAGCAGCAACACCAGCACCACCTGTTGGAACTGCATTAGGTCCGCACGGACTTCCTATCATGGAATTCGTACAGGCTTTTAACGAAAGAACCGCAGATCAAAAAGGAAATATTATTCCTGCAGTTATTACAGTGTATGAAGACAGAACTTTTTCTTTCATAACTAAAAAACCACCTATGTCAGAACTTATTAAAAAGGCTATTGGCAGAGGCGGCGCAAATAATCCAGGAAAAGAAGTGGCAGCAACACTAACAAAATCTCAAGCTGAAGAAATTGCCAATACAAAAATGGAAGATCTTAACACAACTGATCTTCCTCAAGCAGTAAGTATCGTAAAAGGAACAGCAAGAAGTATGGGGGTAAAAGTAGAATAATGGGAAAAATTAGAGTAAAAACATTAGGAGACGAAGAACAGGAATTAAAAGATAAAGCTGAAATGGAAGCAAAAAGAGCCGAAAAGAAAGCCCGCGAAGAAGCTGAAGAAACACAAACAGAAGAACCTGATACTCAATCTGAAAAGGTAGAAACTACAGAAGCTCCATCAGAAGAAACTGAAGCATCGGAAAAACCAAAAGCAAAAAAGAAAAAAGAAAAGTTTATTAAGAAAAAAGTTCGGTCAGTTGCTTATAAAGCTAAGATCATGGAAATTGAAAAAAACAAAGTCTATTCCCTAACAGATGGAATTGAACTTTTAAGAAAAGTTAAAATCGCAAAATTTGATGAAACAGTTGAACTTCACATAAATACTACAGAAGCAGGAATCAATGGAACAGTAAAACTTCCACACGGAACAGGAAAAGAAATTAAAGTTGCGATCGCAGACGATGCAGTGCTCGCAGAAGTAGAAAAGGGGAAAATTAATTTCGATATATTAATTGCAGAGCCTAGTATGATGCCAAAACTAGCTAGAGTTGCTAGAGTGCTCGGTCCAAAGGGACTCATGCCAAATCCAAAAAATGGAACTATTTCACAGAATCCAGAAGAAGCAGCTAAAAAGTTCCAAGGAGGGCAAATTGGATTTAAAACAGAAAGCAAACTTCCAATTATTCATTTAAGTGTTGGAAAAACTTCTTTTGAAGACAAACAGCTTGAAGAAAATATAAAAACAATTATCACGGCTATTAAGAGAGATAAAATTAGAAATATTACTCTTAAATCCACCATGTCCCCAGGTATAAAAATCCAGGCTTAAATTAGCGAATAATTTGATTATTTTTTTTCTATAATCCCTCTTCAACGCATTGACAAAGCTAATCATATTTCATACTGTTATATAATATGGAGCGAATACTTCAGCATAAGCTGATTTTAGTAACAATTGCTATTCAGCTTTTCGCTCTACCCTTGGTTCTTTTTGCGGTAAAAGAAAGACAGGAAACTAGAACTCAGGCTTCAGCTTCAACATCATTATCATTCTCCCCCACCTCTGCTTCCGATACACCTCATAATGTAAACGTAGGCCAGGAGTTTCCCGTAGATGTAATTGTTATTCCCAGCAATAATTTAATTACACTTGCAAAATTAGAAATATTATATGATTCTTCGAAATTCTCATTATCAGATACGAATCCAATCGTAATTAATACGACTGCATTTCCTCAAACAATAGAGGGGCCAGTTTATACTCATGGAAAAATTCAGATAGTAGTATCTACCGGATTTGACTATACGAAAGTAATTCAGGCAGAAACAAAAATTTTAACAATTAATTTAAAGGCTAATACACCAGTAAGCCAAACCCAATTATCTTTTGGATCAAATAGCGGTCTTTATTCTTTAGGCAGTGGTGATTCAAGTAGTATAAGTGTATTATCAGCAACAACTCCAATCTATGTTAAAGTAAACGAAGCTCCAACTCCTACATTCACACCTGTTCCTACCAACACTCCAACTCCATCCCCAAAACCCACAATCACGCCTACACCAACGATTACTCCAACTCCATCCCCAAAACCGACTTCTACACCAATCCCTACTAATGCTCCGACACCAATTCCAACAATTGGAACTACAACTTTATTTTTTGAAGG
Source organism: uncultured Gammaproteobacteria bacterium (assembly GCA_964490105.1). Lineage (GTDB taxonomy): Bacteria > Patescibacteriota > Microgenomatia > Levybacterales > UBA12049 > 2-01-FULL-39-10-A. The sequence continues at coordinate 52,567 of CAZAZU010000002.1, forward strand.
GCTTAAATTACATGGTTTAGGAAAAGGTGGAGACAGTCCCAATCCAAACAGTAATGGTACTCTAAACCCATTAAGAACCACTAGGGAATTAACCGTAGAACTATATGATAATTCAAATAACCTTATTAATTCTTCTAAAGGTTATATTAAATACACTGTTCCAACTGAAGGAGTATTTAATGGAGCCGTAGATTTACCAAACACCATACAGGATGGAGATTATTTCATAACAATCAGAACCCCATACTATTTAGGAAAACGACTCCAAGGATATACAACAGTTGCAAAAGGCCAATCTGTCACGATTAACAATCAATCCGCAGTTTTGGTGGCAGGAGATATTAATCTCGATAATAAGCTTTCAGTTTTGGATTATGACATAATAATGGAGTGCTACAGTGATCTTCAGGCAGCTAAACCTACATGCACAGCTGAGAAAAAATTAGCAGCTGATATTTCTGATGATGGAAAAGTTAACCAGGATGACTATAATTTATTTATAAGAGAGCTTTCGATTCAAAAAGGAGAATAAGATGAGAAAACTATTTATAATTTTAGTCTTATCTCTAACAATTGCCTTAACTAAAAGCGATGAGTCCAATGCTCAAGGATCTTGTATGACTACCCCACCCACAAACACAGGAACCTCTACCATATCTACTACGACTACGGCCGGTACATACAGAGTTTGGGCAAGAATTAAAGCTGCAGATACCAGCAATAATTCTTTCTACTTAAGAATTGATAGTCAGTGTGCTATTTTAGTCGGAGATAATAATCAAATTTCTGCGGCTTCTTGGACATGGGTAGACTATCAAAGTGGAATAACTACAAATAAAATAAATACCACCCTAACCGCTGGAGACCACGTGGTCACAATTATTGGAAATGAACCAGGAGTAAGCGTAGATAAAATATTAATGACAAAAAATCTAACCTGTGTACCAACTGGCTTCGGAGAAAATTGCCCCATAGAATTACCAAATACGCCTACCAATACTCCAACTGCTTTACCTACAAATAACCCTACCCCAAAACCATCTAATACCCCAACTCCAACACTAAAACCTAGCTCAACCCCTACCCCCACAAATATTCCAACATCTACTCCAACTCCCATTGTAACTGCTGCTCCTCTAGAAACTGTACTTAAGTTCAATATTGTTAAACTTCACGGAATTGGAATAGGTGGAGATAATACTAATCCAACAATCACTGGAAATACTAACCCAGCTACTCAAACAAGAGTATTAAGCGTAGAACTTTATGATAACTCAGGTGTTTTAGCAAAAACAGTACAAGGAAATATAGTTTATGGAGCTGGAAATGGATATTTCTCAGGTTCTATAGTTCTTGATTCAAGTGTAGTTGAGGGAAATTATTTAATTAAGATCAAGACTGACAAATACCTAAGAAGACAACTGAGTAGGATAATCGAAATTAAAAAAGGCAATATAATAGATATGCCAGAGGCGACACTAGTTGTTGGAGATTCAAATGGCGATGGAACATTAAGTATTCTTGACTACAGCATAATCCTTGATTGCTATAGTGACTTCCTGGATCCGAAGAATTGTGCTGACCCAGCTAAAAAATCAAAAGCTGACCTTTCAGATGATGGAAAAGTAAATCATGATGACCATACTCTTTTCCTTCGAGAACTGTCAGTTGTGACGGGTGATTAAAATGAATCCAAATGTTAAAAACCGTTTAATAAAAAAGTATGCAACTCTTGGAATCCTACTTCTAACAATCGCGCTTCCTATAACTCTTTATCAGGTTCGTCAAAATCAGGATAATCGCTCTAGCGCTGCGGCTGCGGATAAACTTGAGGCTGAAGGAGGACTTTTAAGTGGAAATGCGACCAAGCAAACAGATACATTAGCTTCAGGTGGAAGTTATGTAAAACTACAAATAAGCAACGCAACTCCCACTCCCGATCCCAGTAAGCCAATTGTTGGTGTAATTCGTTGGGATGCTTGGACACCAAATCTTCATCCTACAACAACTACTCAAAATAAATGGATAACAGCTGATTTAGGAAAATGGGGCTATCGTTTACCGTTTTTTGCAAAAAATCTTCCCAACAATACAAAAGATTCAGAAGTGATAAATGAAGATAGCCAGGAAATTATAGATAAAGAAATTCTATACACATCACAAGCTGGCATAAATTATTGGACTTTTTTCTGGTTTAATTTCTGGTGGCAGGATAGTAATACAACATGGCGATACAATTACGGCCTAAATAATTATCTAAATAGTCCGTATAAAAATAAGATGAATTTTGCTTTAATGCTCGGCTGTTGTGGCCTGCTAGATCATTATCCGACTGACTGGGAACCAAAAGTAGTACCTAAAATTGTGAACCTTGTTAAGCAACCTACATATCAAAAAGTTTTAAATGGCAGACCTATCATATATGTTTTTGGAGCTTCTCAATTAAGTGGATGGTTCAATTGTGGATACTATGATTATAGATATGGTACTTGCGCTGACAAAAGCTATACTAAATCAAAGGTTGCATTAGACTATCTTAGAGCAGAGATTCAGAAAGCAGGACTGCCAAATCCGTATCTAGTAGCTATGGTTTGGGATCCGGGAAATAAAAATTATACAAGTTCCACTGGGTATGGCTTTGATGCAATAACTTCTTATTCAGGCCATGATGCTAGCGTTAATACTTTAACCCAAAAATCATACACAACTCTTTCAGCTGATAATTTGGCTTATCGCGAAAAAGCAAAGGCTTCGGGCAATAAAATTATTCCACCTGTTAACACGGGATGGGATCGCCGTCCAGATCCTGGTTATAATGGGGTCTGGTACGAAGCTGGAACTCCAATTCAAGTAGGAGCTAATCTTAAAGCTGCTATCGACTGGAATAAAGCTAATCCAACGCTTACGGAAACAAATAATGTGTTAATTTATGCATGGAATGAATTTGTTGAGGGCGGTTGGCTTGGCCCTACACTCGAAGATAAAGGAGCTAGACTAAATGCAATTTCCAATATATTAGGTGGCACACAAATTAAGCCATGAAAAAAAATAGATTTGGTATTTTTATATTACTAATAGCTCTAATTGCTCTACCGTTAATTCTGTCTGAAGTCAAACAGAATCAAGATAATCGCTCTTCTGCTGCAGCTGCAGACAAATTAGAGGCTGAAAGCGGAATATTAGGAGGTAATGCACAAAGCATCTCTGATCAAACAGCTTCTGGCGGAAATTATATAGTCTTTGCAAATCATTCTCCAACTCCTACAGCCCCAGCTACTCCCACGCCATCAAACATTGATGCTGGTCTAACAGTTCCCACATCATCATTCCAATTTCCGACTACTCCCGCATCAGGTGGACAAATTAGAAATGTTACTTCTTATGGAGCGACTTGTAATAATTCAACTAACGATGACAGCGTAGGGATTAAAGCCGCTATAACAGCATCAATCGCAGGAGATGATGTAATTTTTCCCTCAAACTGCACGCTTCATTTAAAAACATGGCCAATTGATCTTAAAACAGGGGTGAGCTTAAAAGGCCAAGATAAAACTACCTCTATTCTTCACGGAATGTTCAGTACCGCTCCAAATCCTCTTTTTTATGCCAGAACTCAGGCTTCGACTTCTACAAATCAGCCTGTTTCAAATCTTTCGATTACAAATTTCAGCTATACAACTCTATCTGGAACTCCTCCGGATATACTTATTAAGCTCGGACATGGAACATGGAATACAAATAATTCTGAATGGAAAACGGTCTCTAAGATTAAGATTGAAAATCTAACTATTGAGAAATTCAGAAAATACGCAATTGATATTCAAAATTCAGAGTTTATTTATGTAGCAAATAATGTGATCAAAAATGCAACTTCGCTCGGCGGCGGAGGTGAAGGTTATGGAATAAAAATAGATATGGATAAGTCTAAGAATAATTGGATTAAAGGAAATATAGTAGGTCCAGTAATCAGACACGCCTATTTAGTCCAATACGATGCAAATCATAATCTTTTTGAAGGAAACACGGCTACCGGAACCACGCAAGATGCCTTTGATATGCATGGAGAAAATGAATTTAGTAACGAATTTAGGAATAATATCGTGACAAATTGCGTTACTACCGATCCCTTCACAGGCACCGCTACATACGGTTCAGGATTTGGAATTGGCGAAGTTCCTACATCTACAAGCGCACCCCCAGGAGATGCAGGTCATCACGATTTTACAGGAGATAATAATTGGATTCATGATAATTCAGTTTCAGGCTGTTATTCCGGAGTAAGAGTTAATAACACAAATAACACCTATATTGAAAACAATATTATTACAAATAACAGAAGCGGCGGAATCCTTATTGGAGATCTTGATACTTACATATTTCCTGAGTTAACTTCAAACCCACCGGCCTATGGCACCAATAATATAATAGCTAAAAATAATACTGTAAAAAATAATCCAGTAGGCTTCAGAATTAAAAATGCTAAAAATCCTCAAATACTAAATAATATAGCGACAAATAATGCCGGTGCTGGGCTTACTTTAACAGTACAGACAACTGGATACATAATATCGGGCAATGACTTCAGATTTAACACATCTGCAATAAATCTAGGAGGTAATACTTCCGGAACCTTCACAAATAATCTGCAATAATTACTATAGATCTAATTAATTCCCGAATTCTTTATTAACTACAGGATATGTATTGACAGATTGAGGCTCAGCTGATATTATGTCACTTACCTAAGACAGCGGGCAATCAATAAGTCCTGCCGAGGATGTAATAAGCTCAAATTGAGCGCATCAACACCTTAGGAGGGTGTTTTTTTTATGGGAATAGTAAAACAAGCAGTAAAACATACTGGACGTGGGCGAAAAGAAGAAATCGTAGCTGAATTAGTCGAGAAAATCGATAACTCTAAAGCTTTGGTTTTTACTGACTATCAAGGTCTTACTCATGTTCAGCTCGAAAGTCTTAAAAAAGAACTTAAAAAAAATGACGCTACAATCATAATCGCTAAGAATAGTCTTCTTAAAATCTCTCTTGGTAAATCAAAAAACTACGCGGACTTTAAAGATAATGAGAGTCTAAATCTTCCAACAGCTACTCTTTTTATGCAGGGAGATTATGTAGAACCTCTTAAACAGCTCCAAAAAGCACTTAAAGATTTTGGGCTTCCAAAGATAAAGTTTGGCATTTTAGAAGGCCAAGCTCTTGATGAAGCTCAGGTTATAAAAATAGCTTCACTACCAAATAGAGAAACACTTCTTACTCAGTTAGTTGGTGTTCTTAACTCCCCTATTCAGGGATTGGTTGTAACTCTTAATGGAACTATTCAAAAATTTGTAATGACACTTGGAGCAATTGCAGCAAATAAACCAGCGACTCCAGCGGATGCCCCAGTCGCAGAAACAACAAGTGAAACACCAGCAGAATCTGCACCAACAGAGGAAACACCTAGTGAAATGGAAAATACAGAGCCTGCTCCTTCTGAGGCAAAAGAAGAACAAGCGACCGAAGATTCTACTTCCAATGAAAAACCTGAAGAACAAACTCAAAATCCTTAAGGATTTTGAAGAGGAGAAGCCGATGATAGGCTGAAGGTCCGATTCAATCGGACCGAAGGCGGAAAATCGAGCTTAGACGAGAAGGGGGTGAAATAATTATATGGCAAAAATAAGTAAAGATGATTTATTAGCAGCAGTTGAAGAAATGTCAGTTCTCGAACTCTCAGAATTAGTAAAAGCTCTAGAAGAAAAATTCGGAGTTAGTGCACAAGCTATGGTAGCTCAAGCTCCAGCAGCAGGCGCAGCTCCAGCAGCAGAAGCAGGAGAAGAACAGACCGTATTTAATGTTGTAATCGCATCAGGTGGCGCAAATAAAATTTCTGTTATCAAAGCAGTTCGTGAGTTAGTCCCTACCCTTGGACTTAAAGAAGCTAAGGATTTAGTTGACGGAGCTCCAAAAGAAGTAATGACAGCAGTTAATAAGAAAACCGCTGATGAAGCAAAAGAGAAATTAACAGCAGCAGGTGCTACTGTTGAACTCAAGTAGGATTTAGGTTTATGATTTATGGCGATTTAGTCATAGATCGATATTCATAAATCCTAAATCTAAAAACCGAAGCTTAAATGCTTCGGTTTTTTTATGGAAAATTTATCCAAAGTTATCCCCTTTTGCGTTTTGGTTGATGAATCAATGAAAACTCCCCTTTTTAAGGCTTTTGGGGTATTGACAAGATATGTACCAGTTTGTTATTTTGTACATAACAAGATGATATATTGATTATCATCAATACACTTACAAGGCTATGGCTGATCAAAGCATATCAATATCTAACCTACCCGATCTTTTAACTGTTAGAGAAGCAGCCCAAGTTCTTAGAGTCTCCCCTTTAACTCTAAAAAGGTGGGGCAAAAGAGGAAAACTTCCAGCAATTAGAATTAACTCCCGAGGTGATCGCAGATACAGAAAAGAAGCAATTCTTTACCTCTTGGGAATTCAAGTTAAAGAAGACTAAACGCTCTTCCAGTAGTCAGCCAGGTGCTGACTTTTTATTTTTTCAATATCAGGATTATCAAAATGCTCTTTTATGAACTCAAAAGTCTCAAATGGAGCCTGAGTATTCACAGAAACCCCGGTCCCCACTTCAAATCCTCCTAAGATTTTTAGCCTTGGAATAAATCTTAAATACCAGTTCTTCCCCGGATAAATATAAAAATTAAATGGAAAATCATGACCATGTCTTAAATCAAATATTTGAAGCAAGCGCCCTACAGCAAAAGCTAGTTCGTTTATCTCGAAATCTGTTGCATCACTAAAACTAGCATCGCTTTTATGAGGCGCTACCCAAACTTCATCAGGCCATTCTGAAGTGCCGGGACAAAAAATATAAAGGTGCTTAAGATCTTTTTTTTCCTCCTGGGCTATATGCAGCTCTGGAATTTTTAACTCCACTTCCCGCGGAATAACTGTAAGCTGTGTGTGAGGATGCGGAAGGCTCTCTCCTGCCCTTTTTCCTTGATTATGGAATATATATACCTGCCCTTTATTTTTATGCTCCATAAATCTCCTTCTATAAACATTAAATATATCCTCAGACATATGAACTGGCAGTTCATCAAAATTCTTATGATGATCATCAGAATGAATTATAATTTCGTGGATCGGAGCAAACGGATATTTATTTGGAACTACCCTAACTTGATTGAGAGTAAAAATTGGCTCTTCATGTCCCGGCTCAAAAGGACACGGAGGAAGAACTCCTTGGCTTTGATCAGGTCTCTTAGCACGTTTTGGAGCAGAAATAACCCACCCGCCAGTGGCAGGATTTTTAATAAACCTAAAATCGGGCATATTTTCAGTCTATAATTTTTTTATAGACTTTTTCGTGTTCTTCTACCATTCTATCAATTGTAAAATTTTCTTCAACATGAATTCTACACGCCTCCCTCATCTTCCCATATTCGTCTTCATCCATAGAAAAAATTTTATTTATAGCTTCAGCCAAACCATCCGCGCCGGTTTTTTTAATTATCCATTTGCTCGACTTTCCCCTATCGTGCTCTACGATAAAACCTGTTACTCCATCTTTTATAACTTCAGATACGCTTCCGTTATTAAAGGCTATAACTGGCGTCCCTGAGCTCATCGCTTCAATCATTACCATTCCAAAAGGCTCATTCCATAAAATTGGAAATAAAAGCGCTCTTGCTTCTCTTAAAAACTCATCTCTTTCTGCTTCTCCAAAAGACTTATCTTCTATTATTCCTTTTTTAAGCTCTGGCAAAATATTTTTTTGGTAATAAGGTAGCGCTCTATATGCATCATCTCCGACCATTCTTAGAGTTTTACCGGTTTTTTGAGCAGCATCAATCGCCTGAGTTACGCCTTTTTCTTTTATATACCTTCCAAGAAATGCTAAATAATCTCCTCCCGATCTTCCAAACTTAAATTTATTTATATCCACTCCGTGCCTAATTACGCCTACGCTTTTTACAAGTCCTTTATAAGTTTCTAGCTGATTTTCGCTAATAAAAATATAATTATCTTTCTTAAAAGACTGAAGCCTTCTATATTCTAAGTGCTCCCGAAGAGGCCTTGGGTCATGAAGAGTATAAACAGTTGGAATTGGAACTAGCTTATTAACATAGTGAGCCATAAAATCGTGATAGGAATGCATTATCTCCAGCTTTTTTTTCTGAGCGTGTTCATAAGCTTTTACTGATAAATCAATCTCATATTCTGTCCTGGTAGCGACGTGAGCATTTTTTAGCTTTGTTATTCGATCAAGTCCTCTAAATTTAGGACTAATAAAATCTTTATCTATGTAATGAGTATCACCTGGAATAAGTCGCGCTTTTGTTTTAGTATTTTCTGAAGCATAAACATAAACCTCGTGCCCTCTTTGCACCAAACCGTCAGCAAGATGAATAAATAATTCTTTAGGGGCAAAAATCTTATCCTTATATTTGCTGCCCATATAAACTGATGGAAGAAGAAGTCCTATTTTCACTTGGCAGTTACCTCACTGTAAACTGACTCATAATTATTAACCATATTTTCAATCGAGAAATTATCTAAAATATGCGCCCGGCAATCTTTGGAACTTATAGAAGCCAGTTTGTCCATGGCCTCAACTAAACCGTCCACGCCTCTTGAAGGATCCACCACAAAACCAGTCACGCTGTCCTTAATAACTTCAGAAACTGCACCGCGGTTAAAACCTATCACTGGAGTACCACAGCTCATAGCTTCAGCCATAACAAGACCAAATGGCTCATTCCAGTTAATAGTCATTAAAAATACTTTTGCTCTTTGCATGATCTTAATAACATCTGCTCTTTCTAATTTTTGCTCAGGAGAGATTGGCCCGTACCATCTAATATTATCTCCAAGATTTGGCTTAATTTCTTTATCATAAAACTCCTGATCCTCTACACTTCCGGAAATTAAAAGCTTCTGTCCTGTCGCTTTGGCAAGTTTTATAGCCCAAGTTACACCCTTTGGATCTAGAAATGATCCATCATTCTTCTTAGCCTTAGAAAGACGGCCAAGCCACAACATGTAATCTTCATTCCCCTCTGAATAAGCATAAGTATTTGTGTCTACGCCGTTATAAACGCATTTTATAAATTTAGCTTTTTTAAATTCAGACATATGAGCCTTTGAGATTGAAATTAACTTTGCATCGGGAAAAGCTGACAGTACGTCGTCCAGTTCTGGTGTTGCCTGAGCATGAACAGTTGTCACCATCGGAGTTTTTGTGCCTGATATAGCCATAAGATTTATAAATTCAGGGTAAGTGTGGTTATGAATAATGTCGAAATCATTTCCAATTTCTTCAATTTTCCGAGACATTCTCACAAGATGTGAAGTTTCCGCATAAAATGGATTCTCCGCTTTTGGCAGATCCACAAAAGATTTTGGAATGATTGGAATAATTCTAACTCCATCAATAGCACTATCCCCTGTTCCGAGAAGAGAGACTTCATGGCCCTTTTTAACTAAACCTGAAGCTAATTGATAAATAATTCGCGACCTTGAAGCCGAAACATCTTCAGCTACCCTTCTTTTTAAAACTGAGGCAAGTAAAATTTTCATACTACCCTCGCCGTCTCCACATGCTGACCTGGCATTCTTCTTTTAGTCATAATGACTCTTAATTTTTCTCTCAGGTCGTCAAACTCTTCTTTCGGCATTCCAGTTAAATCTGTGTTTGAAATCTTAGTAAAATCTAAACCTGCACGACTAAACACCTCAGTTGCTGACTCAGAATATCTTTGGTCAGAGGATAATCTCTGTACGGTTCTTTGTAAAACTCTTGGATCTTCAACAATTCCGATAAATCCAATCCAATATGTTAAGTATCCTGGATCCTGAAGAGCCTCATCAAACTCCGTTTCATTAGAAGCTTTTTTCGCTAGTTCTTCATTCTCTGGACTATTCATCCAATCCAATATTTCTTGATAACTGTCTTTGGACCCCGCCGGTTTAACTTCTCCGGTTTTTGTATTTGTCACATTTATTCCTTCTCTTCTCTGATTAACTGCATCAAGTCTCGATTGCTGAAGCGCTTGAGCAGATTCACTCTGGAAAGTTTCATCCCCGGTAAATAAGAAGCCTATTCTTTCAGTGCGCGGGACATGAAAATCTGAACCCAAGCCAGAAGCTACACCACTTTCTAATACTTGGGGATTAAGATTAATCGCGTTTGCAAAATTCTCAAGAGTATTTTTAGATCTATCTTCAGTTAAGATTGCGTCTTCGATCGGCCGTCCATATTTTTCTTGATAAAGTCTCCCAAACCTTCTTACTATGATATCTCGCATAAGCTGTGCTTCTGAAGGCCATGCTTCCATTCGCGCAGGTGACAATTTTTCTTTAGCCCAGTCAGGAATTGTTCTTCCTCCAGTTAAGAGAGCTTTTTCTGAATGACCTGATAACACAGCAAAACCAGCCATTATCCCATTCTGCCTACCCCACCTATTAAGCCCAAATCTTCCCTGATTCTGAAGCTCAATCATCCTTGTTTCAATTTCTTCAGAAGTTGGTCCCTTTAAAAGCTTACCCATTCTTGCTTCGACTTCTTCCAGGCTTAACCCTTGTTTTTCAAGTTCAATTCTTTTCGAATCAGCTTGATTTGGATCTAAAGGCATTAGGCTTCGAGCTTGCTCTCCTTCTAAAATTCTAAAATCAGGTTCATTTGAATGAAGCGGATCCTTTTTAAACTTATCCCACTGCTCAAGTCTTTGCGCATCTGCTTCAATTTCCGAATTAAAATCTTCACGTCTAAAAAGGGGTTTTACCGGACCCTGTCCAAAAACTATTAAAAGATCCTTTGGCTGCGGTGCGCCAACAGCTTCAACACTTCTAACTGGAGATTCAACGGTAGGAATATCTACTTGCGGCCGGACATCCTGTGGAGGCATAATATCAGCCATTAAATAAATGATATAGTTATTTTACGGTCTTCGCAACATAGGAAGTTTTAGTCCGCGGTTTTCATTTTTCCCAGCACCCTTAACTACAGCCATATATTCTGAGGTGGAATATGTAAACTTTTTATAAATTTCTTCAAATTGTGAAGCTATTTTCTCCCATGTAAACTTATCATCAACTGTTTTTCTCGCATTCCTAGCTGCCTTCTCTCTTAAGGCGTCGTCTGAAAGAAGCAAATTAACTTTATCTGCTATCTCCTTGCTATTTCTAGCGCGCACAAAAAATCCATTTTCTCCGTCTTTTATAACAGAAAGCATTCCGCCTTTTCTCGTAGCTACTACTGGAGTACGCGCCGCCATAGCTTCAAGAATTGTAAGGCCAAAAGGCTCATCCCAAACACTTGGCGATACATACACATCAGCTCTTTCATAAAACGCATGGAAAAGCGCAGACTTAGCCGGATTTATGTAGCCCACCATAATTACATTTTTAAGCCCTAGATCTTTTATTTGTTTTTCTAAATTTTCCTTATCTACTCCTCCGCCAACTATAACAACAGTTCCTTTTATTTTTTTAGCAGCATTAATTAAATACTTAACACCCTTATTTACAGTTAGTCTTCCTGTATAGAGAACCACCTTCTTGTCTTTTAGTCCATATTTTTTATCAATTTCTGATATATATTTATCATTTGCTTCATAGTTTGATATCTTTACACCCCCCATTATTACTTTTGTCTTAGGCTTGAGCTTTGCACCAAACATATCCAAATAATTTCCCCTCGTATACTCACTCACGGCAGTTATATATCTGGCAATTGCATTTGAATCATTTATAAGACCTATGAACCTCTTATCTTGATTCAGATATTCAAGATCACTTCCATGCGTAGTAATAATGTATTTGATTCCAAATAAGACCTTAAGCACGCGTGCGATTCCTGGGAGAAAAGCAGTATGGAAAACATGGATTATTTCAGGATTAAAATCTGCCGTAGCGTCGATACTAGTTTTTAGATAGGCATTAAAGATATTTCCGAGCTCCTGTCCGTTCATGTCAAAGAATCTTTTTCCCTTTGGCCATTCAGGATGACTGACAAAAACCCCATCTTGAGGAGAATTAACCACATAATGCTTCACACCTGGAAGCTTTCTTTTATCCGGAGCCACAATTGCTACCTCATGTCCCCTTTTAGACATCTCTGCTGTTAGCTCTCTAAGGAATGCTCCACTCCCATTTCCCCAAAGCGGAAACATATAAAGGTAAAGAATTTTCATAGATCGGAATTATAACATATTCTATACTATTTTAGCTTCTCGCGTAGAACCTGGAAGACAAATTTTACAAGCGCAAATTGCCTTTTTATTCGCCAAGGTTGAATTATTAACCTAAACAACCATTCAAGGCCAATATTTCTAACAAAAAGAGGCGCACGAATTACTCTTCCTGAAATAAAATCAAAAGCTCCCCCAACTCCTATAAAAACTCTTGCGTCAATTTCTTTCATATGATCATATATCCATTTTTCCTGTTTTGGAGACCCAAACGCTACAAATAAAATGTCACACTTTAGGCGAGAATTATGAATTATGGGTTCTGAATTATGAGTAGATGAACTTAACTCTTGATTCTTAATTCTTGATTCATCTTTTGGCCACTCCTCCAAAGCAAAAGCTACCTTAAGCTCTGGGTATTTTTTCGTTAAGCAGTCTACTGTTCTCTGTGCCACGTTTTCTGATCCACCTAAAAAGCCTACCGTTATAGGCTTTTCTGCTACCTCTTTTGCTAAGACATCGACCAAATCAACACCATGCACCCTACCCTTAAAGCTTTTACCAAACATATTACCTGCCCATATGATACCTATACCATCTGCCAAGGCTAAATCTGCTGATTTTAAAACCTTTTCATACTCCGCATCTTTCAATGCAAGCATAGCGATTTCCGGATTAACCGTTATGATAAAAGTCTTTTTATCACTTTTTTGTGATTTTTCAACTACATACTCTAGGGCTTCCTTAAAACTAAGACTTTCTATTTTAAAAATTATGTCTTTAATTTTCATATTAATTTATTCCCACTATAAGACTTGCTAATCAACGATCTAATCTCTGATCAAATGAATTATGGGTATAGTAGTTACTCAAGTTTTGGCTTCGAATTAAAGATACTGAGGCTGATTGTATGTTAAGACTATTTCTAACTGGTTCTATAAAACTATAGACAGCTATTTTTGTGAAAAAAAATCTATTTTTGCTTGATTTCGTAGGTTCTTCCATATATAGATTAAATACTCTAGGTCAAATATCTATTTTCTCGAAATACTACGCTTGTAAAGCTCTATGTTTTCCAAAGCTACACCTGTCCCCCTGACAACACATAAAAGCGCGTCTTCAGCCACATGACAAGGAACACCAGTTTGCTTTGTCATAAGCTTATCAAAGTTATGAAGGAGCGATGTTCCTCCGCTCATAACAATTCCCTTATCAATGATATCACTTGCAAGCTCTGGGGGAGTTTTTTCCAATACTCCCTTAACCCCATGAATAATTTCATTTAATGCCGGCATGACAGCCTCATTAATTTGCTCCTGAGTAAGTTCAATAGTTCTCGGAAGACCGGTAATACTATCTCTTCCTCTGATCTCCATTTTCTTTTCATTTGCTTCTTTTCTATCTTCAACCAAGGCTGTTCCTATTTCGATTTTTATCTCCTCCGCGGTCCTTTCTCCAATTAAAAGGTTAAATTTCTTTTTCGTGTAGTTTGAAATAGCCTCATCTATCTTATTTCCTCCCATTCTCACCGAATCGTGCACTACAACTCCTCCCAAAGAAATTACTGCAATTTCAGTGGAACCTCCACCCATATCTACAACCATGTGACCCGCAGGCTGAGCGATCGGAATTTTTGCTCCAATTGCAGCTGCCAATGGCTCATCAATTAAGTAAGCGACTTTTGCTCCTGCTGACATTGTGGCATCCAAGACTGCGCGGCGCTCAACCTGAGTCACACCTGAAGGAATACAAACCATTACTTCTGGCTTGAAAAATCTGGAAGCACCTGTCGCTTTGTCTATAAAATATGAAAGCATAGCTTCAGTTATGGTGTAATCAGCTATAACTCCATCCCGAAGGGGTCTCATCGCGACTATATTTCCAGGAGTCCTGCCCAGCATCTCCTTAGCTTCTTTACCTACAGCTACGACCTTATTCTCTTCAGCCGTTACAGCTACAACCGTAGGCTCATTTATTACAATTCCTTCACCACCAAGATATACAAGTGTGTTTGCTGTCCCGAGATCAATTGCGATTCTTTTCGATAACATACTCTTAATATATCAACATTTAATCCTCTGTTTGAATAAAAGTTGAAGTAAGCTCAAAAAATTTACTTTTAAAAGCAGATAACTGCATCTTAATAGTAATTTAGTAGATCAAATTTAGCTTTGAGCTAAAATCCATTATAACACCCATAAGTTAACTTGCAACATATATTAAGTAAATCGTATAATCTCATTTAGTAGGAGAAATTCTTTGAAAAAATCTAATCTTCCAAAGGTAAATAAACAGCTTGTATTTTCGATTATCGTTTTCATGGGTCTTGTTTTAGCTACGGTTCTGGTTGTTTTATATGGTAAGGGATACAGGTTTGGCCTCGGTTCTGGAAAAATTGAATTCAATGGCACAGGGCTTCTGGTTGCAAAAAGTATTCCGGATGGAGCTCAGGTATTCGTGGACGGAAAACTTAGAACTGCCACAGATAACACTATTAATATTGCACCAGGAGAATATGAGGTAAAGATAACCAAAGAAGGCTATTTTGAATGGATAAAGAAAGTAAAAATCCAGGCAGAAGTGGTAACTAAAGCTGAAGCACTATTAATTCCTACAGCTCCCAAACTTGAAAGTATTACAGATATCGGTGCAAAAAATCCGGTAATTGATCCTACTCTCACAAAAATTGCGTTCATAGTTTCTTCACAATCAGCCACAAGAAATGGAATCTATGTTTTTGATATGAAATCCAATCAACTATTAACTCTTCAAAGCTCTTCGACTCAAATAGTAGATGATACTTTAGATACTTTTTCTGAAGCGCAAATCTCATGGTCACCGGACGGAAAAGATTTAATGGCTACAATTTCCGCTGGAAGAGTCACTCCCACCACCTATCTATTGGATACAGACAGAGCAAACAATCCTCCAAATGATATAACCGATACGATTTCAAACGTAACTACCACTTGGACAAAAATTAAGGCAGGTAAAGAAAAGGCTGTTTTTGATTCTCTCCCCCGCGGTGTGAAAGCAATCGTGAGAAGTCATTTTAGTGTAATTTCATATTCGCCTGATCAGAACAAAATACTCTATAGAGCTTCCAGATCGGGTGACCTTCCAATTATCATTAATCCAAGACTAATCGGAGTAAACACTACGGCTGAAAACAGAAATCTGGAAGCTGGTGCTTATTATATTTATGACATCAAGGAAGACCACAATTACAAGATTAACTCTGATAATTTTAAGGGTGCATTCAGCTGGTTTACAGATTCCAAACACCTGATATATGTAAAAAACAATGAACTACACCTAATAGAATACGATGGATTAAATGACACTGTAGTTTATGCGGGGCCATTTATTCAAAACTATGTTTTCCCATGGCCTGATTCAACGAGAATAGTAATACTTACAAACTTGGGGAATACAAATATCCTTCCAAATCTCTACACAATCAGCCTGAAATAAACTAACTAACTGTTTTTAAAATAAAGCTCCGAGTCTAAAAGAAATACATTTCCATTCTGGCCAACAAGAAACTGCGATGGATTTAAATCAGCTGGTACTAACCCCGTAGCTAATAGTAGATCAACTAAACCTCCTGACAAATGTCTAACGCCTTGTTGCTCAGCTATTGATAAGTCATCCATTTTCCTACCATTTGTAAATTGATAAATAAGTATTTTACCCTGTCTGTCAATTACACCTACAAGTGGCTCGACAAATTGAATACCACTAAAACCAGATTCTGCTACCAACTCCTGCGCCTCGTCGCCTCTGAGAACTCTTTCTACAATTGGAGCAGTAGAAATTTCATTTGCTATACTTGACCATGCCATATCTTGCCTGAGCTGAAATATTTTCTCGTTCTTAATTCTTACACTTTCATCTTCCATATCTGTACCTTCATTTCTTTCTAATGCTTTAGTTGCCTCTTTCACAGCATCTCGTGAATCAGAAAGCCTATCTCTAAGATCTAATGGGAATGAACCATGACGTTCTTTTGCGAAAAATTTTGGGGATTCTATGTCATCAACTCTAAATACACTTCCCATCTCTTCCGGAGGGGAAAAAAGCGGCCAATCTCGAATAGTCCTTCTTTCTAACAATCCCAGGACCTCTTGAATTTGTGGCTGATGAGGAGAAGCTAAATTAACTAGAAGATCGTAATTTGGCTTTCTTATTACATCCACCGTTCTGGCAGGCTCTCTTGATATCGGCTCAGGTGACATTTATTGCTTAAAGATTGTATCAGTTTTACGTGGTCTTGCAAAAACTAAAAGTCTTTTAAATGCAGTTCCTGGAGGCCAGCAAGTTTGAAGAATAAGCTGCTCTCCGCCCTCTTGAGCTTGAGTGATAAATGAAACGTCGGTTGGATCTACTATTTTAGTGCCAGTTACGAAGTAGTTATGTCTTTCTCCCTTATAAAAAACCACAATCTCATCCCCTTCTTTCAAATCCTTCAAAAGATAGAAAATTGCGTTATATCGTCCTGCATCCCAGAAATTATCTGCAGAGTGCGCAAATAAATAAACATTTCCTTGGAGTCCTGGAAAAACTGATCCCTGCGCATGCGCTACTCCCTGTTGCAAAGCTGGACCAAATTTACCTTCATCTGAAGGATCTACATTAGCAATAATCTTAGAAGTAGCCCCTATTTTAGGTATCAAAATACTAAACTCTGTATCAATAGGACTCAACTCCTGCTCTTTTGCTCCAGTTAACAGATCTGCGAAAGATGCTGTTTGCCTAGGCGCACTTGCCACTGTTTCTGAAATTTCAAACTCAACTCCCCTAGCCTGAATTATCCTATACTGAGCTTCATAATAACCAGCAGGACCAAAAGTCGCAATCACACCAAAAATAGCAAAAAGGAATAAGAAATTCCCGAATGTTCGAAGAATTAAAAACCTGATGTCATGTTTATTCATTTTAAGGGCGCAAATTATGCGTCCCCGAGAGGAGTTGAACCTCCAATCTTTCCCTTAGGACGGGACTGCTCTATCCAATTGAGCTACGGGAACATAAATATATTTTAACACAACCTAGGTTCACCGAGCTAAATTGATATATTCAGTATATCTTGACACCTTAGTTAATAATCGATACGATGATCCCTATGGAACCTGTCCCGCCAAAATCTCCGTTGCCTGACGCACAAGTCACAACTGCATCACCAGATGCTCGACCAGCATTGGGTGGTAGATTTTCTAGGGTTACCGGATTAGCGACTAGAGCTTTGGGATTAGATCAGCAGCCCGCTCAAGCAGCACAACAAGCACCTGCACCATCATTCGAACCAGCCGCTACTCCAGGACTTCAGCCAAAAATTGATACTACTCCGGCAACTGGAGCTGTCGTGCCAAGTCCATGGGCAAGTCCGGATGGAGCAATTTCAGGAGGAGCTACTGATGCCACAGTCACTGATGGGATCACAGAACCGGTAGCGCCCCCTACACCAGAACCAGGACTTACTACTCCTGCTCCAGAACCAGCAGGTGATACTAATTCACTTGAAGGAACGAGTACGACAACTACAGTTACTGCTCCCATCTATTCTCCAGAAGCAGTGGTAATCCCACCCTTGCCAGAACCTGTCGCTGAACCAACTGCTACTCCTAGCTCTGAACCAATTGTGTCAACACCAGCTCCAGAAAGCGCTGTCGAGCCGGCTGCAGATACGACTGCTATTGAGCCTGAACCTGCTGTAGCTTCTGCTCCAGAACCCGTAGCTACGCCAGCACCTGAACCATCTCCTGCAGTTGCTCCGGTTTGGACTCCTGATGCTTCACCAGCACAACCCATTACAGCAATTGAGCCTGACATGAGACCTTCATCCACGCCATCAGTTGAACCAATAACGTCAGCTGCGCCACCTGAAGAAGCAGCAGACGCAGCCACCGAAATCGCAGAAGAACCTCCTCTATTTAGAAAGGTTGTAGATGGTGACCTGATTAGATATGAATTCACTCCAGAAGGCAGAGAAAGAATCAAGGGCGCATTTACAAAAGCTATCGACAGCGGAGCTTTTGAGGATCTTGCAGGAATGTTCGCTAGCGGACAAGGGGTAGAACCAAAAGCAGATGTCTTAAGCACAACAACTCAACCAGCAGAACCGCAACCCGCAACTTCAACAGCTGAAGCATCCGTAGAACCAACAAGTCCGTTTACTACTACTTCAACTCCAGGTGGAACCGTATAAATAACTATTGCAATTTC
Organism: uncultured Gammaproteobacteria bacterium; assembly: GCA_964490105.1. Taxonomy (GTDB): domain Bacteria; phylum Patescibacteriota; class Microgenomatia; order Levybacterales; family UBA12049; genus 2-01-FULL-39-10-A. Next base: position 71,007 of record CAZAZU010000002.1, read on the forward strand.
TTCTTTTCGAACTTAAAATAGTAAAATGCAGAAAAAGAATCACAACCCTTCAGAATCCTCATCAAACTGGCAAAATGAACTAAAAAAACAAGAAAGATCTAACATGATGAAGAAGATCCTAATGTGGGGAGCAATAATTGGTGTTTCAATTCTTGGACTCGCAGGTCTAGTTTTAATTGCAGATAAAAGTACTTCATCAACGGAGACACCAGTAGAGAATGTAAATCTTCCAAAAATGACAGAAGATGACATAGTCGTAGGAGATAGAAATGCCAAAGTAACAATTACTGAATATGCAGACCTTCAATGCCCTGCTTGTGCAGCTGTAAATCCTTTAACCAATCGTGTTCTTGAAGAATATAACGGAAATATAAAATTAGTTTACAGATTCTTCCCTTTGCGTGGAATACATAAAAACGCATTAATCTCAGGCCAAGCTGCATATGCGGCGCATAAATTAGGTAAGTTCTCGGAAATGAAAGATCTTCTGTACGCAAATCAAGCAGATTGGGAAAACCTGGGAGATCCTAAGGAAATTTTTGAAGGTTATGCGAGCTCAATTGGACTAAATGTAGAAGAATTTAGAAAAATTATGAATAGCGATGAGGCTAAGAAAGCAGTTGAAGACGACGAGAAAGAAGCAATTGGCCTTGGACTTAACTCAACCCCGAGCTTTTTCATAGGAAACAAACAATTTAGTGTCTCAAATTACGATGAATTAAAAAAGCTAGTTGATGAAGAACTTAAGAACTCAGGAACTAAACCTACCGTAAAACCTCTTCAATAACTTTACAAGTTATATAGTTAAGTATCATAATTAAAATGTGAATAGATATCTTAGTAGAACCACTAGAAGTTTTATTCTTTTTATAATAATTAATGCTGCTATATTCTACTATCTCAACTACAGTTCAGATTCAGAATACTGGATTGAAGTATTTGGAGAAACAAGAATTAAACTATTCTTAATCCCGCATATTCCTTTTCTACTTGGCATAGCTACAAATATACTTCAATACAAGATACTAACTAAGTATCTATTGATTACTGGAATCATCTTAACAGGAGTTTCAATTGCAATTCCACCACTTATACTTGGTTTATCTATACTTGCTGGCCCAACCTAACTTTCATCGGGGAGATAAATGTGGCCGTGTTCTGTTTTTACCCAATCAAATATTTCCGATGGCGTAAACATTAATCCTTTTTCTTTATCAGCTGCTTCTTTATTCTCTGAAGCATGAATTAAGTTATACTGCTGGCTCATTCCGAAATCTCCTCTAATTGTTCCTGGCTCTGCTGCACGAGACTTTGTAACTCCAGTCATTTTTCTGATTGTCTCAATTGCCTCATATCCTTCCCAAAGCATTGCTACAACTGGATATGATTTCATATAGTCTCGAAGGCCTGGGAAAAACGGCTTGTCTTTATGATGAACGTACCACTCTTCAAGAAGTGAATCTTGAAGTGAAATCATTTTGATTCCTACCAGCTTAAGCCCCTTTCGCTCAAATCTGTGAATTACTTCACCGATTAAACCTCTTTGAACTCCGTCTGGTTTTACTATTACTACTGATTGTTCCATATCTCAATTATATAATAAGAAATTCTAAAGCGAAAGAAGCTTTTCAAATTTAACTTTACTAGTGAAATCTCCAATTAAGGCAAGATTTAAAGTCTTTTCAGTGATATATTTCTTAGCAACTTTCATTACCTCAGCCTCTGTTACTCTATCAATCTTTTTAAGAACTTCATCAGGATTTAAGATTTTCTTCTCTAATATGTCCTGCGTCGAATAAAAAATCGAAGCTGATCTACTATCCTCAAGCTCTAATACCACGTGACCCTTGATATTTTCCTTAGCTTTTTTAAGCTCATCTTTAGTTATTGGTTTTTTTCCATCCCTTAAATCCTTAAGCTCAGAAATTATAACTTCTACTGCTTCATGTGCTCTCTTCGGATCAACTCCAGAACTAACCGTTAAAGATCCAGCATCTATATATTGCTCTGAATTACATCTCACATAATAAGCTAGCCCTCTTTTTTCTCTAACTTCTGAGAATAACCTTGAAGACATTCCTCCGCCTAAAATATTTGCCAAAACCCAAAGCGGATATTTCTCAGGTGAATCAATCGAAACTGTCCTAAAACCCAAGGCTAAATGAGCCTGTTCAGTTTTCTTATTACGGATAAGCATTTGGGGCTTTTTCTGAGCTTCTTTAATCTTTAAGAATTTTCCTGTTTTAAAAGGTCTCATGTTGGAGAAATATTTATGCACCATATCTTCGGACTTTTTTACATCAATTCCTCCAGCTAAAACTACAGTCATATTTGAGGGACTGTAATATTTCTGAAGATAATCCATAAAATCTTCTCTAGTTATACTTCTGATTATGTCTTTCTCCCCTGCTATGTCCCAGCCAAGCGGAGTATCTCCATAGAGAAGTCTTTCGTAGATATCTCCAATTTTTCTCATCGGAGTATCTTCATATAAATTAATTTCTTCAATGATAACCCCCTTCTCTTTTTCAATTTCTCCTGGATCAAGAAGTGAATTTTGAATCATGTCAGAAAGCAGGTCTAGACATATTTCGATATTGTTCTTAGCTGCTTTGATATAGTAACCCGTGTATTCTTTATTCGTAAAAGCATTAAATTCTCCGCCAATTCCATCAATTAACCCAGCGATATCCATAAAGGTTGGGCGAGTTCTTGTCCCCTTAAAAGCCATGTGCTCTAGGAAATGAGAAATGCCATTATTTTTTTTATTTTCATAACGTGATCCAGCCCCCACCATAATTAGGGCGGTTGCTGACTCAAAAGATGGCATTGGAACAGTTATAACCCGGAGTCCATTGGGAAGAGTTTTTTTATTATATTTCATTTATTACTTTGGGACAGAAAAATTAGCAGTTACTAATGTTGGATCATATCAAATTTTTTTAGGCGCATCAATTCCTAAAAGATAAAGTCCATTTTTTAAGGTCTCCCCAATAGTATTAATTACTGCCATTTTTTCGTCTTCATTACTACTTCCTACCACTTTTTCTTTTTCATAAAACTGATTAAAATTCTGGGCCAAAACATAAAGATAATTCGTTAAAATATTTGGCGAAAAACTCTTAGACGACTCATTTACCACTATTTCAAATTGGCAGACAATTCTAAGTAGTGCTACCAATTCTGGTTGAATTTTTTCACGGAGATTAGCCTCGAAATCGGTATTCTTAGCTTTTTCCAATAAACTCTGCGTTCTGGCATATGCATAGAGCATATATGGCCCGGAATTACCCTCAATTTGAATAGATTCCTCTATGGAAAATGAAATATTTGATTCTCGTGAAAACTTTAACATGGCCCATTTCACAGATGCCACAGTTAGAGCCTCTAAAACGTCACCAGGAACCTCCCTAAACCCTTCTTTTAATCTTTTCTGTACTTCTTCAATTAACCAAAATGCTGACACAATATTTCCGGTTCTAGACGACATTTTACCCTCTTTAAGATTTATAAAACCGTAGGAAAGATGTGATGTTTTGGCGGCAATTTTTTCGCTTGTTTTTTCTAATGCTTTTAGTAAAACTTTAAAATATTCTGTCTGCTCATTTGCTGTCATTATGACGGATTTGGCATTTGGAAAATCCTGATCTTTCATAACAGCAAGCGCCAGATCTTTTCCTTCATATGTGACATTTTTCTCTTTAGTTACAAAAACTCTGGTATGAAGTCCGTAATCTTCCCCCTTAAAAATAATAGCTCCGGCGTCTTCCTGGAATACCCTACCTACATTTTCTTCAACGATCTTTTTCCCGACAGGCGCTGTTTCACTTTCAAAATAATATTTCTTATATTTTACCCCTAAAATCTTATAAAGTTCCTCAAAATATTCCAGGGACCACTCCCTTCCTTTTTCCCAAATATCGATCACTTGCGAGTCTTTTTGATATATTTGTTTATTAATAGATATTATGTTTTGCTTTGCAGAATCGTCATCTTCAAACGCTTTTGCGCCATTTGAATAGCATCTTCCAAGATACTTAGCTCTCTCCTCTAAGCTCCTATTCTTAAACTCTTCAAAGTCTTTAGAATTAATAATTCCCCAGATACATTTAGCCACGTGCATACCGACATCGCCTTCATAATTCGCGCGAACCAAGCTTATCCCCTCAAACTCTTTAAGCCTAGCTAATGATTCACCTAAAACTAGATTCCTTACATGGCCTAAATGAGGCTCTTTAAAGGGATTTAGATCACCAAATTCTAAGATCAATTCTTCACCTTTATCTTCTTTATTTTCGAGAAACGTGCTCAAACTTTGAGAAACTATTTCCTTGTCAGTCAAATAAAAATTAATAAATCCAGGCTTAGCAACTTCGATTTTTTTAAATTTTGAGGCTATTTCACTCTTTTCAAATGCTCCTTTAATTTTTTCAGCAAGCTCTAGAGGATTTCCGCCTAATCTCATGGCTATATTTGTAGAAAAGTCGCCTTTACTTAGATCTGTAGGCACGTCAACTTTTATTTCGACACTCTTATCGCTTAGTTCAGCTATAATTTTTTGAATTTCTTTAATTAACCCCGCTCGAACTTCCATAAAAGAATTGTAGCATACTAATTTCAAATCGTATTCTTACAGCCTCTTTATGCTATCTTAATTGCTTGAATATAGAATTAACTAATGTTAAACGGCGGCAAAATATACATTGATCCAACTGCTATCCGGGATTATCCAACAGAACCGAAGCATATAGATCGAAAAACAATAAAAGCAGATAGCCCAGAGGAAATAGAGCCTCAATCCGCTCCGGATGAGGATAAAAAAGAAGTTAAAACTGATGGAAAAAATGAGGGTAAAGAGGAAGAAAAAACAATTGAGAGACCTAAAAACCTAAAAAATGATCCTGCAAATAAAAATAAACTGGATGGACTAGTACAAAAAACCGACAATGTACTGCTTAAAGTTAGCAATATCGTTCCTGTTTTGACGACCGATATCGTAATCGACTCTTCCAAAGTGAGCGTTGTTTACAGGCCTTTCCCCTTTTCAGAACGCATTCATTCAATTTCCGTGAGAGATATAACAGATGTTTATATCGAAACGGTTCCATTTTTTGCAACCTTAAATATTGTGGATACAGGATTTGTTGAGAATCTGGTTAAAATAACATGGCTTGTTAAAAGTGATGCTGAAAAAGCCAGAAGGATAATTACTGGTCTTATGCAGGCAAACAAAGAAAACATTGATCTAAAGCTAGTTCAAGATAAAGAACTTGGGCCCAAGCTTGAGGAAATTGGAAAAGTAAGAGACTCCAAGACTACAGTTTCCAATGCAGCCTCAATTAGTTAAATTCAAAGCTATTGCATTTTTTATTTTCTAGTACTACCATATAGTTAATAATGAAAATATTAATGGTTGATGATGATGATGCATTATTAACTGTTTTCTCTACTACTCTAAAAAAACACGGATACGAAGTTATTACTGCAGCTAATGGCCAGCAGGGTCTGGAAAAAGCAAAGAACGAAAAACCTGACTTCATTTTTCTAGATCAAGTTCTTCCTGATATCCAAGGCAATGAAGTATTAAAGACACTTAAGGAAGATTTAGCCACAAAAATGATTCCAGTCGCTATGCTTTCAAACTTTGGTCAAAATGAATTAATCCAAAAAGCCATTAATACAGGCGCCGCTGATTATATTCTTAAATATCTAATAGAACCAGATGACTTAGATACAAAGATTAGAGATTTAACTAAGGCAGCACAAGCACAACCCGACAGAGAGCAACCTCTCTGAGCTCTTATGATTAATGTCACGACTGCCCTCCTCTTAATCATCACAGCATTCTCTGTTGGTGCAATGCTTATTACATTTTATAAATCAAAGTCTGGCACTCCAAATTTTAAAAATTCTAGTCAAGAGCAAAATAAACTCTTAAGCGTAATAAGCAGCTTATCTGATGGCCTGATTGTCTTAGACAGAAACCTTATCCCATGGGCCATCAACGACTCTGCTAGGTCGTTTTTAGGAATAACTAAGGAAACTCCGGTATTTGAGGACATACTGCAGGTTTTCTCAGATGAAATCAATTTTCAAGAAAAGATTCACGAAGTGATGGAATTTGACCGAATTGCCACTTTTCATGAGGTCAATATTAATAATAAAACTTTTCAAGTTTTCATAAACCCTGTTGGAGGTAAAAATAATGTTCCGATTTCTGGAGTTTCTATCCTATTTCAAGACATTACAGCTGAAAAATCTGTCGAAAAAACTAAGGATGAATTTTCTCACTCTGTGGTACATGAACTTAGAGCTCCGGTAACAGCAATAAAGGACAGTGCATCCCTAATGCTGGCAGATGGCTTGAGCGAATCTGATGAGAAAAAAATGCTAAACCTTATTCATGATCAGGCAAAAAAAATGCTTATGCAAATCTCAACAATTCTGGATGCTGCTAAAGTAAAAGACGGAAAACTTGTGCTTTCAAAAGCACCAGGAGATATAGGGAAATTAGTTCACGATGAAGTAGCGCTATTTCTTCCAGAGGCTAAAAAGAAAAATCTTACACTCATAGCTGAAGTCGGAAATAACCTACCTACTATTTCATTCGATAATGTCAGAATAGCTCAAGCGATAACAAACATAATCTCTAACAGTCTGAAATACACAAACGTAGGTGGGGTCATAAAAATTACAGTGGATACTGATGAAGAGTACACTAGTACAAAGAATCATGGATACTTAGTAATTACAGTCTCAGATAATGGAATTGGTATTCCCCCAGAAAAACAAAGCATGCTATTCACAAAGTTTGGTCAATTCAATTCTAATGCCAGCAGAGAAACTCAATCAGCAAGCAGTGGACTAGGTCTTTATATAACCAAAGGTATCATTGATGCACATGGAGGTACGATTGGAATTGAATCTGCGGTTGGAAAAGGAACCACTACCACGTTAAAACTTCCTATTAATTCTTAAAAGATCTTAACTTTAATCTTTTAAATAATACATCTTTCCATCACTTATTATCTCTATATCCCCCATCTTATCTGTTCTTAATATTTTTGAGTCTTGGTTTTCAAGCATTAATAAAATCTCTTTCGCAGGATGACCGTAGCTATTTCCTTCACCAGAAGAAATTACTGATATTTCAGGGCTTGATGTCCAAAGAAATCGTTCGCTCATTCCAGTTTTAGATCCATGATGAGGGACTTTCAGAATATTAATCGAACGGGCCGAATCGGCAATCTGATTCATTACATCATATCCCGCATCTCCTGTTAATAGAACTGAAAATTCACCATATTTAAGAAGCTCAATAACAGAAACTTCATTCAAGCGCAGGTTTGTACGATTCTGATCTATTTTAGAAATCTCCTCCAGGCTCGGCCAAAGAGTAATCATTGAAAAACCATCCTTGCCAGAAATCCGATTTCCTGAGTGTAAATATTTAGCACTCAAATTTTTCTTTGCCAAACTAGCCTCAAGGCGTTTATAAACATCTGTGCTGCCTGGTATGGCTTGCGTATAAAATTTTTCAATCTTGTACCGCTCAACAACAGATATCAAGCCTGTTGAATGATCTGCGTCTGGATGAGTCATGATCACAAGATCAATGCTCCTGTCCCAGAACGGCATATGGCTATTTAGGCATTCCAATACTTTAGCATCCGGACCTCCGTCAATCAATATATCAGCCTCATGAGGCGTTCGAATAAAAATCGCATCACCCTGCCCTACATCACAAAAGACCACATGTAGTTTATCGTCTTTATAGGTTAAAAATGCGAATAAAATAAGAAAGCTTAACATAATCAAGGCTGTGGAAACTAACAAAAGAATCTTTTTCATTCTCTCCTTTTAATGAAAGCTATTACTGAAGCAAGAATCAGATAGTAACCCAAGATTAGCGAGCCTGGGAGATTTGATAAATTTAATCCTCCGCTAAAATCAGAAAACAATTCAACGGTACTTTCAAAATACAATAGAAAAGGAATACTTAAATATGATAATAGGTATCCTAATGGATCAAATATCAACCCCACAAAGGCTGAAACTCCTCCAATAATCATAATTATAGGCACAGTCCAAAGAACTAATGCATTCACTAAGATCGAAATAACGGAATATGATCCAAAATTTACTAAAAGTATGGGCAAGGTAAAGATCTGAGCTGAAATAGTAGTGGCTAAATCATCCCCTATAAAGGACTTTTCAATTATCTTCTTTAGTTTTTTGTTTATAAAAAACAAAGGCCTGAAATAAATTAAACCTAAAGTAGCCATAAAAGATAATTGAAACCCGATGTCATAAATGAGACTAGGGCTTCTAAAAAGCATAATAAATGCGGCTAAAAATAACCCAAGAAATGAGCTGCTTTGCCTTCCTGTTAACTGGGCTGAAAAAACTAGAATGCCCATTATTGAGGCTCTAACAATAGATGGTTCAAATCCAGCCATAAAAGCATAAAAAAATATGCCTAAGATGGTGAAAATCAAGGCTATCTGTCTTTTTAAAAACAAAGCAAACAGACTCATCAGAAATCCTCCAACCATAGTTATATTCATGCCTGATGCAGCTATAACATGAAGAAGTCCGGTTTTCTCCAGACTATCGTGAAAATCCTGAGGCATTTCCTGCTTTATGCCAAAGGTTATGCCTAAAACTAGAGGAGAAAATTTAGGATTTAAGCTGGAGTTAAAAAGATTGATGATATCTTCCCTAACTTTAAGTATCAAATTAGACTCTATTCCCTTTTCTTTTATTTCAAACTCGGGGTAAATCATTGATGCAACTCTATTTCCGTTCTCTGCCTCAAAATACTTTAATTTGCCCTCGACTTTTAACCTATCCCCATACTGAATCTCAGGAATTAAAACAAACCTCACTAAAACTCTCTGCGAATTAGGCATAACAAGATTTACCTGCTGACCCCTGCTTGATACTTTAGGCTGTGAACTGACTTTAGTTTCAAAGCTAATACTCTGTCCCTCAGGATAAGGCTGGAAATTAGCAAAGTAAAAGACCAAGCGCAAGAGCAGTATGAGTGATAACGAGGCTAGGGCAAGAAATATTAGCTTCGGATTCATCCCGTTAGAAATAACTTATACAAACTAATTTTAAATTCTTGGTTACATCGATTTTGATATGATAATTTCTAACGGGATTCATTAGTTCGCTGATATCTTATCTTTTATTTTTTTAAAAGTTGATTCACCAACTATTTTTCTTGATAAAAGATCTTCTATTTGGGTAAATGGCCTACCGTCAATAATATTATTTGCCGTTACCGCACCAATTCCAGGTAATGATTCTAAATCTGTGGCTGATGCTGTATTTATATTAATAACTGGACCATTTAATTCGATGCCTTGCTCTGAAAGTATCCGCTCTCCCGCTCTTGGAATATAGATTTTAAGACCATCAGAGACCTTTTTAGCGAGATTTAAGTTCTTTTCTATCCATTGCCTATCTGCGTCCTCACTCATTCCTCCAGCTGCGGCTAGCGCGTCCACAACGCGTGATTCTGAAGTCAGTTGATAAACACCGGAATTCAGAACTGCGCCTTGTATATCCACTATGACTTTTTGCTCAGGTGCTTTGGCCTGTTCTACTATCAAGGCAGGCTCAATAGGCTTCTGGAAAATAAATTGAATTACTCCTACAATAACAAGTATGAGGCCAATCCCTCCTAGCGCAAGGGGTAGTAAATTTTCTTTGATCCTGCTCATTTTATGTAACTACAAAATTAAGGATCTTACCGCGAACGTAAATTACTTTAATTATTTTTACTCCGCTAAGCTGCTGTGCGATCTTAGGCTCAGCCTTAGCTAACTCTTCAATTCTTGCTTGATCTTCTACGTCGGCTAAGGAAACCGAGGTCAAGCCTCTAAGTTTTCCATTTATCTGAACAGCTATATTAAAGCTGTCTTCTTTTAATGCTGACTCATCAAAATCAGGCCATGACTGAACATGAACTGAATCTGTTCCGCCAAGCATCTCCCAAAGCTCTTCTGTCAAATAAGGAGCAAATGGAGAAAGCATAATAACTAACTTTTTTAGATTCTCCCGGCTTGTGCTAGATTTTGATGCATTTAGATCATTTATCAGTTCCATTATTTTTGCCAAAGCTGTGTTGTAACGCAGATTTTCCACATCATCTCCCACTCCCTTTATTGTTTTGCTAAATAATTTTTCTATTTTAGAATCATTCGAAATGTTAGCGCTCTCTACTTTTGAGTGATTTTCTGAGGCTAAATTTGACTCCACAAATTTTCTGACCCTCTTCAGGAATCTCTCCATACCCTCAATACCTGAATCCCTGAAGTCTCCTCCTTGATCATATGGCCCTAAAAACATCAAATATGCTCTTAATGTATCAGCTCCGTACTTATTTATGTATTCATCGGGATTTACAACATTACCCTTACTCTTACTCATCTTCCCGCCGTCTTTAATCAATAACCCATGAGCTCTGAATTTAGAAAACGGCTCTTCAAAATCCAATAGCTTCTGGTCAAACAAAACCTTTGTGATAAATCGGGAATATAGGAGATGAAGAACTGAATGCTCAGCTCCGCCTATATACATATTTACAGGAAGCCAATTCTTAGATCTCATGTCATCAAAAGGTTTATCCTCAAATTCCGAAGATGGATATCTCAGAAAATACCACGAACTATCAAGAAACGTATCACAAACATCAGTCTCCCGCTTTGCCGGACCACTACAATTAGGGCATTTTACGCTCACAAAATCTGAATCCTGCGCCAATGGTGCGACTCCTGTGCCTAATGGCTTAAAATCTTTAACATACGGGAGAATCACAGGCAAATCTGCCTCGGGAACCGGTTGCCAGCCACATTTATCGCAATGAATCATAGGAATCGGAGCTCCCCAGTACCTTTGACGAGAAATTAACCAATCTCTTAAATGATAGTGAACCTCTTTCGTGCCTATTCCTTTCTCTTCCAGCCATGAAATGATCTTGTGAAAATCAAATGCACTGTCCCAACCTGTCCAATCACCGGAATCTATAATTTGGCCTCGATGAGTGTAGCACTCAGATTTGCTTTCTGCTCCCTCAGGCGTGGCTAAAACATATTTAATTGGAAGTTCGTATTTTTTTGCAAATTCAAAATCTCTTTCATCATGAGCAGGCACTGCCATGATTGCTCCAGTCCCATAACCCATCAAAACATAATCTCCTATCCAGACAGGAATTCTTTCCTGATTAGCAGGATTTATAGCGTAAAATCCAGAAAAAACACCTGTTTTTTCCCTCTCTAGATCAGCCTCTGACTTCTTAGATGCCTCATCTATATACTTTTTTACATTTTGATCTAGTTTATTAAGATTACTCTTAACAAATGGATGCTCCGGTGAAAGCACTAAAAATGTTGCTCCAAATAAAGTATCTGGTCTAGTAGTAAAAACTTTTATCTCAAATGAGTCTTCTGTTTTAAAAACAATTAGGGCCCCCTCGCTTTTCCCGATCCAGTTTCTTTGAGCTATTTTTACTTTTTCAGTCCAATCAATACGATCAAGACCTTCCAACAAACGATCTGAATATTTAGTGATCTTAAAAAACCATTGCTCAAGTTCTTTTTTCTCAACTTGCGAAGAACACCTCTCACATAAACCGCTTAAGACCTGTTCATCTGCTAAAACTGTTCTACACGATGGACACCAATTAACCTCTGCTTTCTTTTTTTCTGCTAAGCCGGCCTTAAACAATTGAATAAATAACCACTGAGTCCACCTATAATAATCAGGCTTGTAGGTCTCAACTGTTCTATTCCAATCAAAGCTATTTCCAATCATCTTAAGCTGCTCATAGAATCTCTTTTCGGAAATCTTAGCTTGATCAGATGGATTAACGCCTATTTTTAAAGCATAGTTCTCTGAGTGAATTCCAAAACCATCAAGACCGATTGGTTCAAAAACATCGTGGCCTTTTAGCCTCATAAATCTTCCATAAACGTCTGCTCCAGTAAAGGCATACATATTTCCCACGTGAAGTCCTTCTGCCGAAGGATATGGGAACATCATCAGGTTATAATACGGATCTTTAGCGCTATCCATATCCGGGTGATAGATTTTTGATTCAGCCCATTTCTTGTTCCACTTATCCGCAATTTCCTTATGATTATATTTTTTCTTTGTATCCATTTATTAATTGGCCTTCAAATCAGGCTCAAAACAAGTATAGCACACTTGTAATTTAGCATTAATTTTCCTACCATGGGATTATGAAGTTTTATAAAGACGCATTAATTATGCTAGGCTCATTTATGGTTGTTTTAATATGGCAAAACAGCCAGCTTGCACAGTACACAATACCTTTTGTTGGATTCCTGGTCTTCTTATTTCTTCTAATCTCGTTTAAAAGAAAGCAAAATTTAAACCTAGGCGGACCCGTTAACTTTTTTATACTTAACACAATCCTTCTTCTTTTTATATTTTCTACCGGCGGAATAGTATCAAACTTATTCTTTCTGATATATTTTCTTCTTTTTGCAGCTGCATTTATTATGGATCCAAGAAGCGTTTTCATTATCCCTATTGGACTGATAATTATTTTCTGGTCTCAGATATTTCAAGGAGATGTGACTGCCAATATAATAAAAATGGTCTCCATTTCAATACTCTCTCCTCTAGCCTACTTCTTTGGAATTCAATTTAAGAAAAATGATAAGGCAAGCGACGAAATTTTAAAAACTAAAGAAAGGACTGCAGCTTCAGCTGATGAGATCTCCTCAGACGTAAAAGAAGTAATTGAAAGCGGTAAAAGCAAGCTCAACCCTAGAGAAATTAACAAACTTAACGAAATTTTAGAAGAAACAAAAGACTTAAGAGAAGAAAAAAAATAAATATGAAAACTGCTCTAGCCTCAGTAATGCTGCTTTTTGTAGTAATGTTAGGCTCATTTACCAGTCATACTTTCGCTCAAGTAATGTCCAATGGAAGTTTTAGAATTGAAATGGGAAATTTGAATTCGATTGCTGGTGAATCGAGTGGATCAAACTATAATTTAAATATAACTTCTGGTGAAACTGCTTCTGGTCTTTACAGCGGAACTAATTATAAGGTAAGAGCTGGTTTTCAATATATCCCTAGAGGTGCTCCTTTTTCGCTTTCGATCTCAAACACTCTCATAGATTTTGGAGTTCTATCGCCCACAAACCCTGTAACAAGAACAACAACGCTGACTATTTCTAACACCAAAGCTTCTTCGTATCAAGTTACAGCCTCAGAAAATCATCAGCTCATCGTAAATCAAACCGGAGCAATTATTCCTGATACTACTTGCGATAACGGAAATTGTAACCAGACTAGAGCTGGCGAGTGGTCAAATACTCTAACCTATGGATTTGGTTATAGATGCGACAGTGTTTCAATAGCTTCATCTGGAACCTCAAGTCCAACATGTATGACTGGCGACAGCTCTTTCTCCTCAAACAAAAACTATTTCAAACAGTTCTCAGACGCTTCAAAAAAAGAAAACTCCGAAGTTGTAGTAAAAGGCGGAAAAGGAAAAAACCAGAAAGCCACAATTACATATAAAGTTAACATTCCCTCTTCTCAGGCCACAGGGAATTATTCAAATGCTGTTACCTATATAGCTACACCAAATTTCTGATGAAAAATAAAAATCCAAAAGTTAAAATTCAAAAGTTAAATTCAAAATTCAAAACTTTTAACTTTTTAATTGCAATTTTGCTTTTTGCTTTTTGCTTTCTACCTTTTGGCAATGTCAGCGCTCAGGAAATTTCAGTAGGAGTTGATCCTTCTATTCTTCAAATCGAGGCTACTTCTCCTTCTCTAGTGAAAAGCCCTATCAGAATAGAAAATAATTCAGATCAAAATGTTACATACAGTATCTTTTTAGTACCCTTCAAGGCTAACGATTTTGCAAATGGTCAGCCCGAATTTGATAGAACTCTCTTAGATAGACATAAAGATATTTTTGGAAAAATAAAGATATCCGATGAAAATGGAACTCTTACCCAAATTAACCTTGCCCCAAAGCAGAAAAAGGACCTGACACTTTCTATTCGCTTACCACAAGGAGAACCTCCGAAAGATTATTATTTTTCAGTTGTATTTATATCTGAAGCAATAGGTGAAGAAAATAAAGAAAGCTTTGTAGGCGCTCGGGCAGGAATAGGAACAAATGTACTTCTTTCGATCGGTCCTAAATCACCGAGTAAAGGCTACATTGAGGAATTTAAGGGCAAAAAATTCTTAACCCGTGGGCCGACTGAATTTAGCCTCAAAGTAAAAAATGAGAGCACGCATTTTGTTAACACTTCAGGCAATCTACTGATAAAGAACGTATTTGGGCAAACTGTAGGAAATATAAATTTTGTGCCTGCAAACATACTCTCAGGCTCAAGCAGATTTATTGAATCGGAAAACAATCCAGATCCGAGCATTCCTAAAATAATTTGGGACGAGAAGTTCCTCTTTGGAATCTATAAAGCTGAATTAACTTTAGCTCTTTCAGATGAAGGCCCGATATATAAAGATTCGATGACATTCTTCGCATTCCCCGTAGAGCTTCTCGGAGGCCTTTTAATCGTAATCCTATTGACCTTAGGTATGATCAGGAGAGCAAGGTCAAGAATTAACTATTAATAGCCTATAAACCAGCTGTGATGCTTCGGAGGCGCAATCTTTTTCTTTGGAATGGGTTTTCTCAAAATAATACTTTTAAGCTTATCTCTTAACCTCCTGGATAACAGTATAAGAAATAGGATAATGCCTACCATGACAAGTAAAACGAAAAGTAAAATTAGCAGAAGATTTTGCTGTAATAATCCCCCTATTGAAAGCGCCTCAAGATCTTTAGTACGCGTGGGTTTCTCTGAGTCTTTGTTCTCATGGTTTGCTGTTGCGAACAGACTATATTTTCCCGCTGGAATTTCTTTAATTTCATATTTATAGAATCCATTTTCCTCTGCCCGTATTTCTATTTTTATATCTTTTGATATATTAATTATCACTTTTGCGTTTGGCATACTGTAGCCAGATGCAAAAACTGATGAGCCTGGATTAATCTTTTTCCCGGATAAGCCTAATGTTGGCGGTAAAAATATCTCATCTTTGATTTGATCCTTGAAAACAGGCTCAATATTAAGGCAAGTATAAGAATCTCCCACTCTCTTAACGTCAATCGCCTCAAGACAGAAGTCGGTAAATCCTTCGTTCACAAACACATTATTTAAGGTAAAATTTCCCTCCTGATCAGCCACAGTTGAGGCCATAAATATGGAGTCCTGGCTCATTACAATTGATGCAAAGGGAGAAACATAGCCAGATATAGTGACGTAGTACTTGCCTACTGAAGCTGTAACATTTGTACTTTGCGCCATTATGTTTACCGGGAAACAAAGAGATAGTAAAAATATGAATCCAAAAAGTTTAATCATTAATAAATTTATAACAGAAACAGACTATTCGAACAAACACAAAATCCTATCACTTGAGCAAAGAAGATGCTAAAAATACATATTTTTACAAATAAAAATTGGTGAAAACAATTTTAGTGTTAAAACAATACAATTTACCGTTATTTATAATTTTTCACACAAAATTACACATGCTTAATAAATATATCAAACTATAAATAATAGCTTCATTTTTTTCTACTCTAGGTCCTTGACAGCATAGTATATACTCACATATTCTAATTGTATGGGTAAAAACTTTTTCACAATCGAGATAATGCGTATAATCTGTATAATCTCGTGGCTAACACCTCTAAAGACTACTGAGCCTTTAGGTAATTAATTTTTATGAATTTATCTGCCCAATTTAAAGAATATTTAATTTCACAGAGCAATACACCCTCACTGCTGACTGTAAAGAATTACATTTCCGACATTAACAAGTTTATCCGTTGGATTGAGGCTAGACTCGGCTATGAATTTAACCCTTCAGACGTTGATCAAAATTTAATCGATAAGTTCAAAGAAGAAAGCCTAAGGACATACTCAGCCAGCTCAGTTGAAAGATCCCTCTCGTCTCTTCGTAAATTTTTCTATTTCCTGAAGCTAGAAGGAAAAATCTCCAATACACCCTTTGGGCTATCCACAGTCAAGTCAGAAGCTCCTGACCCATGGAAGATTAAGGAGTTTAAGAATCATTTGTACGTATTTGGAGCATCGCATCTTACTATAAAAAACTATATCATTGATGTGAAACAGTTCTTAACCTGGGTGGATGAGGTTGTGAAAACAGATGAATCTTGGGATGCTTCCAAGATCATAAATTTTAGCAAGATTACTTCAGGAGTGATAGAAGAATACAAAAACAGACTGCTAAATGAAGCGAGACTATCCCCTGTTTCTGTAAACAGAAAACTCTCATCTATCAGAAGATTTATCTCATGGGCAAACGAAGAAGGATTGATCAAAGATCAGGCTGAGGTTCTAAATCTTCCTTCGAATGACTTTGTCTTCAAGACACATCCATCAAGCTTAGCAGCTGCAGCTCTAGCAACAGAAGTTATGGATCAAGCAGCTAAAACTCATGAGTATTCAGCCTTTCCTCCTCTTCGCGTGTACCAAAAGACTAAAGATAGCGCAGTTACTGCTTTTGATAGCGCAGTCACTGCTCCGCTTGCTGAAGCTTTAGAAAAATCAGATGAAATAGTCTGGAACCTAAAAGGACGACCGGTATTTAAAGACAGGCTTAAATCAACCTTTAAAATTCCGAGCTTTAAAATGATTGACCCTAAAAAAATAAATAACGTGCCTAAATCATTTTATGCACCTGCAATGATTTCTACAGCCAGCTTCCCACTTCATAAAAAGGTTTTACATCATGCCAGACATTCAAGACCTAAGTGGTATAAAACATATCATTCCTATGCATTCGCATCCTATCTGCATTTTTCTATATTAATGCTCTTTATTTCGGCAATGGGATACTTAGTCTTTAATGATTTCAATACAAAAAAGCAGACTCCTATTTTCGCAGCACTTCCAAGCGCACCTCCAAGAATTCTCTCTTTCCAAGGAAGACTTACTGATGCAAATGATAATCCGATTACAAAAGGTACAACCCTAAGAATGGCGATCTATAATAACCAGACTGCAAGTGGCGCTGCTCTTCTTTGGCAGGAAATAGTATCACCTACTCCTGACGAGGAAGGAATCTTTTCTATTCTCCTAGGAAACAATAATCCTATTCCTCAAAGCTTGTTTGCGCAAAATTCAGGACTTTGGCTAGGTGTAACTGTAGAAAGAACCGAAGAGCTTAAACCGCGCCAGCAAATTGCAACTGTTGCTTTTGCAGCTAATGCTGAAACATTACAAGGCATTCCTCCTATAACTAATACTACTGCTACCTCAAATGTAGTTCTCGCTCTTAACTCTTCGGGGAATTTAACAATAGGAGGCACCGCAAATCCTATTTTTCAAGCAACAGGCGGATCATTTACAGTTTCTGGAAGAACTTTAGTTCTTACAACATCGAGTAATGGAAATATTAGACTCGCGCCAAACGGAACAGGAATAATTGACATACAAAAATCAATACAAAATACCACAAACAGCGGTATACAAGTTCCGGGATCTGTTACGATCGAAGATCTTTTCTCAGTGGTAGCCACATCTTCAGGCAATGCGGTAATGAGCATCTCCCAAGGCTCTACCGGAGATCTAATAATTGCTTCAACATCAGGTAACACTAAATTTAAAGTTGATAATGCAGGAAATATTACGGCAAATGGGTCATTTAATGGGCTTGCAATAAACTCCGGAACCGTTACCTCAGGAACCTGGCAAGGAACTGCAATTGGTGCTCCATACGGCGGAACCGGACAGACCTCCTACTCTACAGGAGATATGTTATATGCAAGTGATTCTACTGTTATATCCAAATTAAGTATCGGGTCTAACGGAACATGCTTAACCTCAAATGGTACTGCCCCAGCTTGGGTATCTTGTCTTACTGCAAGCGGAGGCGCAGGATACTGGAACCAATCAGGAGGAGCTGTATTTCCAAACAACTCTACTGTTGATCTTCTAGTAGGAGGTCAATCAACAGCTTCTGCAAAATTTGCGGTCCTAAATATTATTGGTTCTCGAGGAACTCAAACAGCAACTCTTTCTGGAAACATAGTCTTAGATACTTCTTCTGCAAGCATTGAAACCACAAATGGACAAACACTTAGTCTTGGAGGTAGCAATACTGGATTTATAAATATCGATTCCGGAAGTGGATTAATAAATCTTTTAGATAATACCTCAATTACCGGAACTCTCGGAATTTCAGGACTAATTACAGCAAACGGAGGACTCACTGTAGCATCCGGACAAACAACAACACTTGCTTCTTTTACAAATAACGGCGGTATTTTATATACAAATGGAAGTGGAATCTTAGCTCAAACGAGTGCCGGAAGCTTGGGAGAATGTTTTATTTCTAACGGTGGCGGTGCTCCGACTTGGGGCTCCTGCAGCGGAAGCGCTGGAGCGAATCTTTTTAGAATTTCATCCGGCACAATATCGCCCGTTAACGACACGGTAGATCTTTTAGTTGGTTCTGATGCAACGGCTTCTTCTAAATTCGCATTCATCAATGTTAACTCTGGCACTCCAACAGCTTCTATCTCTGGAAACTCTGGAAATATAGCTACATATCTAACAGGCCTAGGTCAGCTTGGAACTACAAGCAGACAGACTTTAACAATTGGGAATTCTTCAGCTAATAATACTACTGGAAATGTACTTATTAACCCTAACGGACAGGGTTTTGTAGGTGTAAGTACAGTTCACCCGACTGCTGCTTTTGATGTCGGAGGAAATGCTAGCATTTCAGGAAATCTGAGTATGCGCGGAAGCGGAAATAATGATTTTAATTTACTTAACGGTTCTAATTTTAGAATAAGAACATCAGTAGGCGGAGACAGCGGACTCTCTTCAGCTCTGGTGGTCCAGGACACCGGAAATGTTGGGATTGGTGACTCATCACCTCAGGGATTATTTACCGTAGGTTCAGGGGATGCTTTTCAGATCAATAATGCCGGTGCTGTTACTGCCTCAACCGGTCTAACGCTAACTTCTGGTGGAATAACTCTGGGCGGAACAGCTGGAACCGGAATTCAATGTTTGCTCGGGGGAACTACTGCTTCCTGGGGATCATGTGCGCTTGGGACTAATTATTGGCAGTTAAATACAAATCTATTGTCACCAATAAACTCTACATTTGATTTTGCAATTGGCGGAACTGCATCATCTTCATCTAAATTCGCAGTTCTAAATGTAGCTGGTGGAACTCCAACAGCTTCTATCTCAGCTAATTCAGGAAATGGAGCTACATTCCTCT
>CAZAZU010000003.1:0-83001 GCA_964490105.1 uncultured Gammaproteobacteria bacterium
TTAGAGCAAACAATACGGCCTCCATGAAGCGTAAATTCAGAAACCTCGACTTACTTATGATTGACGATATTCAATTCATAGCTGGAAAAGAAAGAGTACAAGAAGAGCTTTTCCACACCTTTAACATTTTGGTGGATAACTCGTCACAAATCATCCTAACATCTGATAGGCCGCCGTCTGAGCTTAGGAAGGTGGAAAAAAGACTTGTCTCAAGATTCTCGGGAGGCCTAACCGTAGACATTGACTCTCCGGATTATGAACTAAGATGCGCTATTCTTCTTACTAAAGCTAAAAAGTTCAACTTTGATTTAGATATTGAGACGGCTAAGATTATCGCTCAAAAAACAGAGGACACAAGAGAACTCGAAGGACTTCTTTTAAGGGTTATGACCGAAGCCTCCAATGAAAACAGCGGTGCCAGTCCGGGATTAGCTGAAAAAGCGCTTAAATCTAACGATGATCTTAGACGGGAGCTTCGACCTGAAGATGTAATCAATAGCATATGCGAGTTTTATCAGATCAAACCTACACAGCTTAAAGGAACCAAAAGAGATGCAAAATTAGTAAGAGCTAGGCAAGCTTGCATGTACGTATTAAAGAAGGAGAGTGGGCTAACTTTTTCTGAAATTGGAAATTTACTAGGCGGAAGAGATCACACAACCATAATGCATGGGGTAGAAAAAATTGAAGGATTAATCTCTGCTCACAAGCTGACTGAAGAGTCACTGGGAATAAAAGAACTAAGCCAAAAAAACTAATGTTGAAAACTATTTTAAATTTATACACATATGAAAACTGAAAACTTATCAACCCGTAATCCACATAAGTTATCTACAAGTTATCCACATTTTTCTAGCCACGAATCGTTGCTTTTTTCCACTTTTCCTGGTAACCTACTACAACTACAAATTAATATATATGTTTAGAGCCACAGTATTATCTTCTAATTTGAGAGCTGGGATATCTTTCGCAAATCATGCAATTTCTTCTAGAAGTCAGTTACCGATTCTTTTGAATTTTTTATTAAGCGCAAGAGACGGGAATGTGTTTATATCAGCTACAGATTTGGAAATAGGAATAATAATTAAAATTCCAGCAAAAGTAGAAGAAGAGGGAGAGGTAAGTATCTCCGCTAAGACATTTGTAGACTTGGTTTCAAACATAGACCAGGAAAAGCTTACCCTTGAGCTTAAGGAAAATGTGTTAATGCTTCAGGCCGACAAGCTTAAAACCTCATTTCCAACACTTTTAGCCCAAGAATTCCCAAAGCTCTATGAAACAAAAGGGGAAAAGCAAGCCGAATTTAAGAAAGAAGAATTAGAGAAAGAAATACAGAAAATAGTTTTTTCCTCAGCGGGGGATATGGGTAGACCTGCTTTGTCAGGAGTTCTAATAAGAAAAAATTCAAACGGGGAAATTGTCGTAGTTGCAACAGATGGATATAGGTTGTCTTTGAAGCAGGGTTTATCTGAAAAATTAAAAGCAGGGGAGAGCATGGACCTTTTAGTTCCAGCCAGGGTAATTAAGGAACTAGCCGGTCTAAAAGAGGAGAGCGAGAACATCACTCTTTATGTGGTAAAAGAGGGAAACCAGGTGCTGTTTGAGTGCGGAGATGCGACAATTATCGGGAGGCTTATTGAAGCAGAATATCCCGATTACCAGAAGATAATTCCAGACGAGTCTACAACTAAAGCAGTTTTTGATAAAAACCAAGCCCATCAGGCTGTTAGGGCATGTTCTGTGTTTGCAAGGGAAGCTGCAAATATCGTAAAAATGAACATTGGAAACGGAAAAGTGGTTTTTTCCGCAAGCGCGTCCTCGGTGGGGGAGAATGAGGTAGAAATTGAAGCAAAAACAACTGGGGAAGAGAACGAAATAGCGTTTAATGCTAGATATTTACTTGAGTTTTTCTCAGCAATTGACGGAGAAGAGGTGTCGTTTGAGATGACAGGACCGCTTAGTCCGGGAGTATTTAAGATTGAAAAAGAACCATCATATCTCCACCTAATAATGCCGATCAGAATTACAGACTAGATTTTATTCTAATCCATGGTTTGGTTTCTCAAAACCCAATTCAAGAGGTTTGGCAACGTTCTTTAGGAATTCTTCACGGCTTTGAGGTGAGAAATAGATTATTTTAACAATATCCTCATCGTTAAACGATGAAATTCCAACCCCACCGTCGAGAAAAATGTAATATGAGATAACCTCATCGTAAGGATCATACATTTTTAAATCTGGTTCTCCATACTTTTTTTTATAGTCACTTAATTTCCCTCTGGAAGAATCGAAGACATTTTCAACGGAATACTTAACCTTATCATTTTCAATAGTTATTGAATTTTTATAATCTTCAGAACGAGTATTGTATAAAAGATTGGTTCTGTTCCCGTCTTCTTCTATCGAAACAGGCTCTCCTTTTAGTTTGACAACGTCTTCTCTTGAAGCTTCTCCTGGTTTTAGTTTTTCGAAATCGCTAGTTTTACTAAATATATTATTGACAGCGCCGTCTGTAGTAAATATCAAAAAAGAGATTATTATAAAAATTATAATGAATGTTCCCGCGAGGGTAATTAATAGTTTGTCAGAAATGTTTAACCTGTTCATTATTAGTTAAATTCGTATCCTCCGTATACATTATCTTTTGCCCATTTATAGATTGATGGACATTCATTTTTAAAGTTATTTATATTGGCATATTCTCCGTCTTTTTTATTATACACGTATAATGCCATAGCTTCAGCGCTCGATTCGCTTACAAGCGAATAGGAAGACAAGCCTCTTCTGTTGTATGTCTTAATAACACCTTCTGAGGCAAAGCAATTAGGGTCTTCTCTCATAAGTCTTGTTCTTGGAAACTCCTGCTGAAGGAGTCTGTAATGCCTTTGCTTCATTAAATGACCGGTTTCATGAAGATATAGGAATGCATAAGGAGCGAACGTACTAGTTGCGATTTTTGAACAATTGCTAAATTTAATAACCTGTGAATCATAAACTCTGCCCGCTGCTCCCAACACGCTGCTGTTGTTATAGCACTCGATGGAAAACTTATCGCCTGGTTCAAGGAGCTTAAGGAATCTTGAAGACGCTGAAGGTATTCTATATGCTTTATGAATTCCTTGTCTGGCAGCGCAATTTACGTTTTCGGCGGGAGCATAATTGTCAGGCCATCCGCTTCCTCCCTCTTTTATTATTACGCCAAAATCGTCTCTTAATCTTTGGTCTATGCTTCCGCAGTCGGGGGCTGGTCCTGTGTCTGGGCCTGGGTTTGGACCAGGGTCGCCCTCGTCGCTTCCCAGCCCTACGATGGTAGTAACAGCATCGATAATAAAGTTTTCCTGAGATTGTGCGAGCGCTGATTTAGAAAAACTCAAAAAAGTAATCAGGGCAACAACCAAAAACAAAAAAATTTTTTTCACTCCAAACATATTTTATGCACTTAAAAAATAAAAAAGCAAATTAACATTTAATTATTAACTACGCGAGGAATGCATGAATTGTTGCAGGCAGCCGGGGTTTGAATTTTTCGCGCATCTTCTATGTCTCCACAAAGCTTGCGATTGTTTCTGTATTTTGGATAATAGCAAAAGCAGTATGCCGTTTGCCAGGCCTCGAAATTGTTGCCAAGGCCAGCTTGAACTTTATTGTATGAGACTGCGTTTTGAGCTTGTCTTTGCCATGGGACATCTCCCTTTGTATTTTTTTCCTCATTCCATGGCTTGAAAGGATCTACTCGTCCATTTGTGTAGCTTGAGTCCATTTGAAAATGTCCCCAGGTGTTATTACTTGATCCATATCCATTGGGGCCGTTGCCTACGGATTCGCATTGAGCTATTTTTACGAAGAAGTCTACTTTTTCCGGATCACTTTCAAAGCGAGACAATACCTGTCGTAGTTTTTCAAGAGAGAAGTTGCATAAGGGATCTCCGAAATTTGCAGCATTCACGTTAAATCTTCTTCGGATAGTGCTCATAATACTTGCATAGTTGGCATTCCCGCAGTCGTCTGTTGTTGGCGGGCTATTTGCGCCTTCAAACAGGTCTCCGCTGTCATCAGGAGTTGAGATTTCCGCAGCGCACCCCTCAATATATATTCGATTAGTGATGGTTACGTCGTCTTCGGGGTTAATAGTTATCTTGAAAGTAAAGCTCATGGGGGCAAATCCTTTACTTGACGCTAGGTTTTCTGTTAGCTTCCATTTCACGATCGTTTCTGGATCTGAATCAATTCTATAGCTGCCAGTTGTAAGCTCAGATCCTTCTACGAGGGTTGACTGCGGCGGGATCGCATCTACGAATGTAATGTCCTCAAGATCGCATTTCGCTTCGCGTGAATCATGAATCAGCCCAATTTGATAGGTAATATTCTCGCCGTTTGATATTTCGCGAGGCCCGACCTTAAAATAAGAAATACCCGCATAAGGACTCTCTACAATAGCCTCCTCAGGTATAAGAGTATCGTCTCCTGACGGGGCAAAGAATATGGAAAAAATCGTTATAACAAGAAAAATTATTAATGCAATTAGGATTGCAAGCGGTAGGCTAACGGCTGAAAGGGAGACGCCAATGCCTGTTAAAATTTTCGCAAGCACTATGGACGCAACACTTATAACTGTTCCTCCGATTCCTAAAATACTACCGGCAATTGCGCTAAGCGCTGTGGTAAAAACTCCTCCGATGGCGCTGGCAACAGAGCCGATCAAGGATCTTTTAAACAAATTCAGAAGAAAATTCAGGGGATTAGTTAAGTTTTTTAATTTTTTACTAGCTAGATTAAGTCTTGAACTTAGTTTTCCAAGTTTCGTTTTTTGAAAACGTTGCCCTATCTTAGAATTGACAGCTCTGTGTTGTGCACTTGCTATTGCCCTGCTTCTAATTTGTCCCGGGGAGTAGTAGACTAATTTGCTGCGGAGAGTTTTATTGGCCTGGGGGGGCGCTGACTGACCCCCTTTTAACGTATTCGGAGTAGTTTTATTTGCAAGAGTGTTTGGGGGTTGTGCGCCCGGTAGGGTATTAGATGGAATAGGAGTCCATGCTGTTGTGTTGGGCTGTGCTTGCTGCGAGGGGTTTAAGGGCTGGGGAATATTTGCAGTTGGATTTCTCCTAAGCGCTTTTGATAATCTGCTTTGATTTTGAATAGCTGCGGCTTCATCTCTTTGTCTTCTTCTTTCAATTGCGGCATAAAGCTCTGGGTCATTATATTTTTGCGCCCATTCTCTTGCGAGCTTTGGTGAATGTAGGGCTATGTGGTCATGGATTTCTTCATTGGAACGAGAAATTGACATCGCTCGATCCCCGGTTCTTCTAGAAGGGTCTTTTTGATCCCATGCTTTTGTAGCGTTTGCTACATATTGTTTCCGTATTTGATCGAACTGAGCGTAGTCAAGATTTTTTCCCCTTGCGTCCCATCTGTTGATTGCCTGAGCAAGCTCCATATCGTTCGGGTTTTTACTTGCCCACTCTCTGGCCTTTTTCTCAAAATATCCCACGAGATAATCGTGTCTTTCGGCTTCCGCACGGTCATATGCCTCCTGCTGAGTGCCCGCCCTATTTGGATCTTTTTTTCTTTTTGGGTTTTTTTGAAGCTTTTTTTCCTCTTTTTCCCAGCGTTTTGCAAAAATTTCTCCGTATTCATTAGAGTGTTTCTTGAATTGCTCGTAAGTCATTTCTTTGTCTCGTAAAAGTTTTATTCCTCCAATTGTCAATCCTACCGCACCTAGTCCAGGCAGAGTAGATGATGTTTCTTTTGATGTGGAGGGTTTTGCTGATTCAATTGATATTTCAGCGCCTAAGGACCTTGCTGTTCCAAGATCTGCCCTCCCCTGCCAAAGCCCTAATGAATTTAGAAGTCCATTGTTCGTTAAGATTTTTTCGAATTCTGCAAAGTCTTTAGTTGTTAAGATTGCGTTTTGATCAGCAGGGGAGAGGTTTTCGATTTGCTTAGCAAACCATCTAGCATTCTCTATGATTAATTTTGAATCATCGGCCATAGTTACGTGCTTTTATCAAAATCGGAAAACCCAGGAATAACTTGAGGCTGAGGCGAAGCTTGAACGCTTGAAATGCCACTATTTGCGCTCGGCTGCTGAATGGGTTGAGCGTTCAATTCTGGACCTGGTAATCCTGACGTGTTTGCAAATGAAGTATCGTTCATTATTTTTTCCTGCTGAGCCCTTTTTAGAAGTTCCTCGGGATTTGAGGTTATTAAATTGTGCTCGAAGGGGGCCGAAAGAACCTTCATAGATACATGACTTTGACCTGCGAAAAATAGTCCTTCCCCGACATTTGCCGAAAGAAGAAGCTGTTTTTCTTGCTCTGAAAGATAAAAAATCTCCGATACTAGATCAACTTCGGTAGGGCTTTGCTTTAAAAGCATTTGAATGGATGAGTTGGAAAGTATTGCTTTTCCATAGTCAGTAGAAAGAAAATCTTGAACATCTTGCGTTGCGGTAGTTAATGCTAAGTAGTATTTTCTCGCTCTCTTAGCTACCCCATGGATAAAAGAGGCTGAATCTTGGTATTTCATTAAATACCATGCCTCATCTAAAACCAATAGACGTTTTTTGAGGTCTTTTCTAACCCTTGTCCAAATAAAATCTAAGATTATATGCATGGCAACAGGGCGTAGTTGATCTTCAAGTCCCTGAGTGGAAAAAGCTGTAAGAGGATTTTTGATATCGAAATTTGATTGTTGGTTAAAGATTCCCGCCATGCTCCCTTTTATAAATTTTTCCAGCCTTAGAGCAAGATCCCTTGATACTTGATCTTCATTCCCAATCAAAACCTTATAAAGGTCTTCCATGAGGGGTGGTTCCTTGGTTTGCGTAGTTGGATCTGCGGTGATCCCCTTTTGCTTATAGGTTTCGACTAGTGCTCTGTCTAATATTGCGTCATATGAAGCGTCAAGGTCTCCCATGACTATCCTAAGAAGCGCATGAAGCGATAAGATTTTAAGACCCAACTCGTTTTCTCCCTCTTCATATCTTCCTGAAAGATCAAACGGATTAATTTTAACGGGTGAAGCTGGAGTAAACTCTATGTATTCTCCTCCCATGGTTCTTGTTAGAATTCCATATTCGCCTTCAGGGTCTATTACTATCACTTCGGTTCCAAACATAAACTGCCTCATGACCTCAAGTTTTATTAAATACGATTTTCCGGATCCTGATTTTCCAAAAACTACTTCGTTTCCGTTCTCAAGAGAATAGCGGTCGAAAATTATAAGCGAGCCGTTAAGTTGATTAATTCCATACATTACGCCTTTGTCTTGCGTTAATGTGGCAGAAGTGAAAGGGAAAGTGGACGCAAGGGACGTGGTATCCATATTTCTGGGAAGAAATAATTGATCTTCGGCTAAAGGAATTGTAGATTTGAATCCGTCTTCCATTTGAAGCGTGGCTGGTTTTGCTATAACAAGAATAGAGGCGAGTAGAGTCTTAAGTCTTTTAGATGCCTCATCAAGCTCGTGTTTTTCTTCCGATACTAAGGTGATGTAAAGACTGAATTGAAAGAATCTCTCAATACCTTTCGCTAGCTCTTCCTGTACCGCGAGCGCATCTTCAAGAGCTGCTTGTACCTTAGGGTCTAAAACTTTATTGTTTTGCTGTTGCTCCATTAAGGTTGCTTCCATTTCACCAATCTTCCTTCTCAGGTCATCAAGAGCATCGGGAGATGACGTTGGATAGCAGAACATTGAGATATTTAAGGAATGATCGAAATCAATTAATGGCTCAAGCCAATTTGGAGAAACAAATCTGGGATATCCTACCACAAAAAAAGTTTTATAGAATTTTTCTCCTACGCGAATATGCCCAAAATCTACCTCAATCGATGCTGGAGCGATTATGTCAGTAACAGAATTCATTCCCCTTTCGATTCTGTTTATCCCTGCATTTGCTGGATGAGCCGTTGCCCCAGGGATAGAATGTTGTGGGGATTGAATTGTTTTATTTTTGTTAAATAATTTCATTTTACTAGCCCTGTGTTTGGTTTTGCGCCCTTAACAATGGTGTCGCTAATGCCGTCTGAGATATGGGCACCACTGTCAGAATTGTAAATTTCATAAAAAAGCCTAATGAGTTCGTTTTTTTCAAGAATTTTTGATTTTACACCTGCTCTCATGAGCTCCTGAATGACAGATTGAGCTTTTGACATAAGAAGATTTCTAGCGTCAATGATTACCGCTTGTTTATTTTTAGCGTTTGAGACGCCACTGACTCCTTTTTCGAGAAAGGAAAATGAAATAGCAATATAGAATTTTTTATCAAGCACAGACTTATCGCGAACGAGTTGCGAGACAAAATCCTTATACATATTTATTTGAGCTGCAAGATTTGGATTAAGAGCTTTTTGAGCCTGCTGTTCCAGGAGCGTTACATATGAGCTTATGTCTAATTTTCTGCTTAAAATAACAATCTGAATCGGAAAAGAAAGGGAGTTTAGAAGGGAGGCATATGAAAGAATTTTTGCCTGCTGTTCTTCGTTTGATTGTAAAGCAAAATTTGTAGCTACGATCTCCATAATCAGGCAGGCATTCCCTCCAGAAAGAATAACCATATTTTCAACAATGTCTTCGATTTCTATAAATTTTTGCGTTGTTGCAGTTATTTTCTGAGCAGAGTTTTTCATTAGTTAAAAAGCTCCCTTCTTAATTCTTCTCTTGAGTCAACCGAGAGTATCTCAAGCGGCATAATAGGTGCGCCCGTAGCTTCAATTTCCACCGCATCGAATCTGTTTTGAGCTTTAGGATCTTCAAATGTGATTATGTATTTCCCGTTTGAAAGGGAGGTGGCAGCTGCGAATTGCCCAAGTCCGTTAGTTTTAAACGCTCTTACAGGGTTGTCCTGAGGATCTTTAACCTCTACGAGTATATTGGGTAAGGGATTACCTCGGGGATCCTTTACAATGCCTGTTATGAGATTTGGCTCTTGTGTGGCAGCGGGAATTCCTATGCTTTTTTCCATTCCCGGAGGAACTTTTCTTACCCTCTGAGTTTGGGGAAGGGTATTAAGAGTTGTAGGATTAAACTTAGGTTGGGTTTGTCCTTCGAGCTTTGCCTTAAGCGATAAAAGTTCTTTTTCAAGCTCCTCTCTCTGTCTTGTAGCTTCAATTAATGCTTTTTCAAGTTCCTGAGTTTTTTGATGCATGGTTCCAGCATTTGCGATATTAGTTTCTGTGTTCTCGAGCGCTTTTGCTTCCTCAAGCTCTTTTTGAAGCGTAGATACTTCAGCTTCGAGCTTTTTTTCGTTTTCTTCAATTTTTTCTTCAGCTTCCTCAGCTTTTGCATCAACAAGGTCATCTAGGTTCCCTGAAAGCATTGCTGGCTGAGTATTATCCGGAAGCTCTACCACTTTGCCAGGCATATCAGTTGGAGCTTGAGTAGGCGGAGCTGGTTGAATTTGCGGTTGAATTGCCTGGATCTGAGGTGATTCTTGGGCAGGTTGGGGCATTTGCTGAAAGACTTGGAGTGGTTGTTGAATAGGCTGCTGAGCAATTGCCTGAACGGGCTGCGCCTGTTGGGGCTTAGTCTGTTCTTGCTGATTACTTAATATAATATTTTGAGGCCGAGCTTGTTGAATAGTCTGATTGGGGACTGAAGCAAGACTGCCTCCTGATTTTTTATAAATATATTGAGTTGGTGCAAACATAGCCTTGATTAGATTAATAATCATTACATCTAGGGGTCGTCCGTCTACGGGTATGAAGGCTAAGGCTACTCCTAATCCCAGGAACAGGAGCGCCAATGGGAGTTTAATTATAAGGAAAATAGGTAGTATAAAAAAACAAAACCATGCTAGGACAGTGCCTCCAGCTAGATATGCAAATTGCTTAACGGTCATATTGCCGATAAGCTTAAATTGAAACCCCGTAATGTCTTGCGGTATTGGATGATTCTCCATAGGCAGCAAACAAAATAACTACTAGTATCTAGTACCTATTTACTAGCTAATAGAATATAACGTGAAAAAAAGGGATTCAAGGCGATCGAAATAGATCAGTTTTAGAGAAAAATGAAGCTAATTGTGAAAACCTCTTTAAGGAGTAAAGCAGGATCCTGATCTGCACTGTTGGATGTCTGGGCGCGGACAATCAAAGCGATCCGTACAAGGGACACATTGGGAAAACCCAAACCGGGTTATGCAGGCCTCTCTTACTCCGGTAGCCTTTGCAATAACAGGTAAGATTATAAAAGACAAAAGAATCAAAACAAAACCAAGCACAGCGAACGTGAGAGTTTTCCTCGCTCCTTCTGCTTGCTTAGGATCTCCACCAGAGGTTACAAACTTAAATCCACTAATAATAATAAAGATAATAGCTACGAGCCCTGATAAAACCAATAACCAGAAAATAACATTTCCGACTATGACCGGGAAACAGTTGACCGTAGCGACTTGATCGCCTCCTCCTACTAAACAACCGCTATCTTTTAATGCTTGCCACATAGAGTTAGCGTAACAAAGAGAGATTTAAAAAACAAGGGGAATAGATTAGTCAACCAAGTTAGGGATAATGATGTTTCCTCCGGTTAGTGATCCGGCATCAAATAGCTGTAATACGAAGTTGATGATAAAGTAGGAGACGAAAACAAGCACTAAGCCTACAAGTGCAGCTACGATCGTTCCTCTTGCAGCCTCTACTTTGCCTTTATCCCCACCAGACATAATCCATTTGATTCCTCCGTAGACTAGAAATCCGATAGCTAATATAACAGCTACTATGAATAGGATTGTTATTATATTTGAAATCATTGGACCTACTCCATCAGCCCCAAGCGAACATAAAGCTCCAAATCTGAGTCCTCCGCCTGGATTGTCAGCGCATGGATCAATCGGACCAAAATCCTGAGCAAATGCAATTGGGGTAAGACTTAAATAAGTTGCTGTAGAAAATATTAGAGCAGATAACTTTTTCATTAGTAATATGATCGTATGAGGTTTTGAATTGTTTGTCAAGAGGTAAATTCGAGGCTAAAATGCACATCCCGGTCTAGATGGATTACATTGACACCTGTATCTTCCGGTATCCGCATCTCTTCTGCATAAGGGTCTGTCTGGATTTGGACAAGTTCCAAATGTGTCACCTCCGCATCTTGAGGTGCTAGCGGGTAGATCTAAAACCTTTACTTGGAAAAGAGCAGAAACGGTGCTAATTATCATAAAAGATGCGAAACCAACTATAAGACCGATTATTGCATAGATTATTTTTTTTCTTGCCGCCTCAACTTTGTTTTTGTCTCCTTGTGATGTTATATAGGAAATACCTCCCCAAATTAGAAAAAAAAGCGCAGTCAGCGTGAGGAGTATGAACAACACTGTCATTCCGTTTGAGATAAGACTAAGAAGGGTTTCGTCTCCTCCTGATGGCATTCCCATAATAGGGTCAATTCTTTTTCCGCCAGGTAGCGCTAATGCAATTTTTTCCATATTATCTAAATCCAGGTAGTCCCAGAATATCACGGGTTATTAATTCAAGTAAAGCTAAGGAGAATATTATGAACAGAAGTCCAACTATCGCTGCGGTTAGTTGATCTCTGGCAT
The DNA here is from genome assembly GCA_964490105.1 of uncultured Gammaproteobacteria bacterium. Classification (GTDB taxonomy): domain Bacteria; phylum Patescibacteriota; class Microgenomatia; order Levybacterales; family UBA12049; genus 2-01-FULL-39-10-A. The sequence continues at coordinate 11,537 of CAZAZU010000003.1, forward strand.
TCTTAACTTTCTCAGGATCTCCCTGGGAAGTCATCAGCTTATATCCTGCAATAATTATGATTATTATTACTATTCCTCCGGAAATGCTTAAAACAAACCCAAGCATCCATCTGGTAAATCCAGCTGAATCTGTTCTCACAAATCCGATTGCTGTTTTAATCTTTGTACACCCCTTAGCATCTGTATATGATGATCCATTCTTAGCACAAGGAAGGGAGAGAGGGTCATTTTGTTGAAGAGTCGTATCGCTTTCATAATCAGTATGAAAGCCTGGGACATCTCCCTCAGCAAAAGGCCTACAGAGGGGTGTTTTTGAGTCAGAGTAAGCCTTAGAGGTCATTTGATAAAACTTGCCATCTGCTGGATCCTTAAATACGCAGTAATTCATACTACATAGATTGCCTAGGCCTTTTCTGCACTGGTCATTGCTCGTGGTGCATGTGTCGCTAGCGTTTAGTTCACAGCGGTCTGTTTCGTCTGGAACATCTCTCACCTCACATCCTCTATATGCATTTGCGCTACATATTTGATCATCTGGGCATGGTGAGGGAGGGTTTGGGTTAGGCGCTCGTTGTTCGCTTGAGCATTCGAAAGCCGTTTGGCTTGGATTGCAAACCACATCGTCATTAACATATACACATTTCCAAACTCCGGCATCGTTATAAGGGTGTGCAGTTTTTCCGCTTACTCGAGGGCATGTAAAGCAATCGCTGCCATTGCCTCGAGCGGCAAATGATGGATTTGATCCAAGTGCAAAAAGTAGGAAAAAAAATATAGGGACGAGAATTGTTAATATTTTTCTCACAACTTTATCGTAGGTAAAACTTAGAGGAATTGCAAGAAAGGGGTTATCTAAATCCAGGTAGTCCCAGAATATCACGGGTTATTAATTCAAGTAAAGCTAAGGAGAATATTATGAACAGAAGTCCAACTATCGCTGCGGTTAGTTGATCTCTGGCATTCTTAACTTTCTCAGGATCTCCCTGGGAAGTCATCAGCTTATATCCTGCAATAATTATGATTATTATTACTATTCCTCCGGAAATGCTTAAAACAAACCCAAGCATCCATCTGGTAAATCCAGCTGAATCTGTTCTCACAAATCCGATTGCTGTTTTAATCTTTGTACACCCCTTAGCATCTGTATATGATGATCCATTCTTAGCACAAGGAAGGGAGAGAGGGTCATTTTGTTGATATCTGATACTGCTAACGCAGCCCTTTCCTTGTATGCATCTAAGGTTATTTCTTTCATTACAATAACCTTTGCTTTCCGGCATCGCTTCATCTCCTGACGGCGTAACGCACTTACCATCATTCCATGTGTCAGTGCTTTTGCATTTATAACATGTATTTCCGAAGTCTTCGGGAGCTTCTTTGCAAGTTCCCGTAAGAGCATCTCTGCCGTTTTTATCACAAATTAAATTGTCGCAGCAGCTGCCCTGACTGCCTGCATTACCGCTACAGGTTTCCCCTTTATTATTGCAGAAGTCGGGTGGCGGATAGCCTTTTGGATATGCGCAGTATGTTCTAATTTCATTGCCCTTTCTGTTATTACATCGTGGACCAGGCCCCGATCCGCACACATTGCCAATTCCCTGAACCTCCTTGCAGTCATGAGTGCTTTTAGGGCAATTAGGATCTCTATTAGCGCACCAATCTCTTTCAGAGTCAGGGGTAGTACATCTTCCTTCTCCGGCAACACATCTTGTTCCTTGGGCAGAGCAATCAACTCTTGAAACAGGGTCTCTTAATTCGCTTCCCTTTACGCATAGATCTGCTGCGTTGCTCCATGTAAATCCCGAAGCGCATCGGGGACAGCTTTGGGGCGTTGCGGGGATTGGATTTGTTGCTGAGCAGTCAGCAGCAACCACATCTGGTCCTGGAGTGAAGCCTGCGGTTTGGTCGCTGCAGCCATGGTCAAACCCTCCGCCTATATCGCACTTGGAAAGTGTCCAGCTGATTGTTTTTCCTTCCTGGCTTTTTGAAACGTCAATCGTGTAGGGAGAAGATGTTATTCTGGTTTCCGGTATGCCCGTAGCGTTAAATTTCCAAAAGTAGCTATTACTATCTGCCGTAGAGTATGTCCATTCAAACTTAATTCTGGAAGTTTCATTGTCTGGTCCCCCACAAAACGGGTTAGCTCTAAGGTTTTGTGGCGGATTGGGAATTGCGTGTGCGACTTCTGGTAAAAAAAATACCATTGCAAGAAAATAAATAACTAAGATCAGAATTTTTCTCACAACTTTATCGTAGAAGAATAAAATTCGATTTGCAAATTAGGAAGAGAATTTAAAGCCTCGGCCTTTTATTGTTTGGATGTGCGTAGGAGAGTTAGGGTTTTCCTCGATTTTTTTTCTTACCCTAAAAATTAGCTGATCTAAGGCTTGCTCAGTTACTCCTGCGGTCGAAGCTTGATCTCCCCATACGCTACTGATTATCTCGTCTCTCTCTAAGATTTTTTCAGGGTTTAAGGCTAAGAATTTAAGCAACTTAAACTCTGAGGATGTTAATCCTTCAGATAGGATGAGATTGCCTTTTATTATTTCATTTGTTGACTCATCATAGATAATCTCATTTTTGGCGTTTTTAAGTTCATTTTTTGCAAATTCTTCTAAAAGGGGAACAGCAAATTTATTATTTTTGACTAAGTCTATTGCCACTAGATGGCTTGATTCGGTAGCGTCTTCCTTAGCAATTAGATTTTGCTCAAACGGGGTAAGGGATTTCCAGATTTCTGTTAAAACTGCCTTAACTCGCGTATTTGATAAAAGAAATTCTTTAATGTTCTTTTTAACCCCTTCATTGATGCACGCTTCAGTACTTACAAGCCATAGTTTTCCCAAACCGCCGGTAACTTTAATAATTTCATCAAGAGTAGGTTGATTAATAGTTTTGTCTGTAGATTTTTTAATATAGCTTAACCTAAAGTTTCTAATTTTCTCATCTCCTAGCGAGAGATAGACTAAATTCCCTACTAAAAATTCATAAAAAGTTGATAAAACGTCATGCCCTATTGTTTCCTCAAGCGGGCGATTAAGGGGAAAAACACAAGAAAATCTGTATTTTGCTCTGTCTCTTAATACTTTTAAGTTTTCAAAAAATACAGGCTCAACTACGCCCACATATTCTTCAAATTTGTCAAAAAGAAGAACTATGGTTAATTCCTTATGTAAGCATAAATAGTCAATTGTTTTTTTAAATCCTTGAAAAATTACTAACTCATCGCCTGATTTTAAACTCTCATCTAAGATTGCTTTGGTAAACTTATATTCTTCGTTCAGTTTTCTCTCCTGTAGGGAATCTACGAGCTCTAAAAACATGTATTTAGTAGAATCAGACAGCGGTCTTTTTTTAATCTCAGAAAAATTTAGCATTACGAAATGGAACCATTTTTGATTTTCTCCCAGATGAAGATGACGCGCCTTTGTGTTATATGCAAGAATTCGAAGCACGTTACTTCTCCCAACACCGGGAAGTGAAATAACTTGTGCTGAATTACCACTTTTAATATAGGAAATTATTTTTCCTATTTCTTCTTTTCTGGAATCCGGCGGGTAAAGTGATTCAAAGTGCGTAGGTTCCATAGCTTTGGTTATTTAATTGTAAGTGTTTTATAAGGTTTTTATCAAGCTCGTAGGAGTGGTTTGACTTAAACTTGCTCCATATGACACAGGAAATTCTTACAGGATCCATTCAACAGATTCAGGGTAAGCAAATTGAATTGACAGTAAGAAGCATAAATCCTACACTGAATAGAGGGGGAGAAATCTTTATGTCAGACGCTGGAATTAATACTGAAGCACCACAAGCCGTAAGACCTGTCGCAACAAGCGGGGAATTACCTGCTCTTCCGAGAGCGGGGGGGATGTCTCTTGAAGGATTGACTCCGGCTCAACAAATTGATGCCAAAAGAACTATAAAGCTTATTGAGGATCTAGGTTTTAAGCCAAAAGAAGTGACTTCTAAAGGTAGAACTGAGCAGACGGCTCAGTCAGTTGTTGAAAATGCAGGCTTAGATAGTCAGGATCCAGTAGTTTTAAAAAGATCTCGCGATTTAGCAAATAAAGAAGATTTAACAGCAGAGGAGACTGCAGAACTACTTCAAGCAAATTCTGGGAGAATTTCAAAAGCAGAAGAGTTACTTAAGGAATCATTAGGCAGAGAATTAACTGATGCTGAGAAAAAAGCAATCTTAAGAGCTCATTTTGTGGGATTTGGTGAAAAAGGAAAAGATGAAAAAAGAGACTCTGGTGTATTTAATGTAAGCCAGGAGCAGTTAGCGGAAAAAGCAAGAATTCTTAAGGATGCAGGTTTTGATAAAGAACAAAGACGAGAAATCATAGAATCAGGTCTTGCTGCAGGTGCTCCTCCAGCTCCAGCTAATCCCATGGATGCAAGAAATCAGGCAATTGCCGATCTGGCTAATCTAAATCTTACGTTAAAGCTTGCTGATATTAGAGACAAAATATTGGCCTTACATGCAGAAGCACAAGCGGGCAATCAAGGAGCTGGTCTAGTGCCAAATCCTGATGGAATATCTTCTGAGACATTTGATGCTATCTATAAAGGATTTTTTGAAAGAGTAAAAAATGTCTTGAACATGCCAAATCCCCCCGTTGAGGTTTTAGCACTTGAGCAGCAACTCAAGCAAATAAAAGATCTAGATGACAGAACTCACGAGCAACGAGGACCGCAAGAGAATTTTATAAATGAATACGACTTTCTAGTAAAACAGCTTGTAGATGTTGGGCCAAATAATCCTCAGAGGCAGCAGTTTGAGCAAATGCTCGTAGATAGGGTTGTGGCATTTACCGCTTCTGGGGTTAATCCTTCAAATGACAATATTTACGATATGACTTTAAAGAGAATTATTCAAACAGATGTTTTAGTGTCGAATCCTGTACTACAAGAGCAGGTGAGATCGGCGCTAGATAGATTGGTGGTTAGAATTGTAGGATTACCACTACAATCTGATACGGGAGATTTTGACATCGGATTTTATGGAGGAATTAATTTTGCCTCTATAAAAAATCTTTTACTCTCTATGTCTCAGGACCCATCATACTTTGAAACTAGAGAGATACGCAGGTTATATAGCCAAATGAATCTAACAACAAGAGATGCGTATGTACAGTTTAGAGATACAAGAAGAGACCAGAATCTTAATGTGGGATCAAAATTTGAAGCAATGAGAATAGTCCATGAGTTAAATAAAATGATTGTTCAAAATCAGCTTGATGCTGCTAACCAGGCAGCGCCTCAATTAGGGCCTGAGTATGTTCAGGCATTGTCTAAGTCAAAAGGAGTTGCATCTGTATTCAGGATTATGGAGTCTGGAATTCTGGATCTTATGGCTAGAGATGGATATATGGCCAAAGGCAGATATGATGCATTAATGGGTAAAGCACAAAGTCAGGAAACTGGAAGATTTGATAACTCAGGAAATGCATCTATTGTTAAGCAGATTAGAAAAATGCAAGAGCAGCTGGGATCATTGCCGCAAGGTGCTCAAGCAGGATTAACTCAAGACATGAAGCAATTACTCCAGATGGAAGATTGGGAAGTAGACCTAGCATTTAATTTGGGAAGAAATCTTTATAACATTTTACATAGATCTGCTGAGCTATCTTCATGGGGAAGATTGCCAAAAGGACTTAAGGCATTTACAAATTCCGTATTTGGAGGATTTAGAAATATTTATAACCCTGGACTCCATGTTCTAGAAAGATTTAAGCCAGGCGCAGGCAGAGGAGGATATAGATTATTTGAAATGTTTATGGATGCAATGCAAAGACGAAGAAAAACTATGGAAGGTTACGGAGACATGAATTTGGAGCAGGTTAGGGGCGACCTTATTAAATTCTTTGAGCTTCCTTCTATCGCTGGCCAAAGAGGATTTATTTCTTCATGGAAAGCAAATGAGGGAACCCTAACAATGGTGGAAACTAATTTTACCCCACAGGGTATTTTCGGTCAATTCGATATACATTCCCAAATGCACCTAGAGGAAGATGGATCAAAAATTTTTGATAGAGCTACAGGGATTGTGCCGGGTAGAGGCATTGGTCATTTCCTGGATACAGATGCGTTAACTTTCATTAATAGCGCAGGGGAGCAGTTTGAATGGGGTAAGCTATCAGATGGGCAGAAAGCTGATTATTTCAGATCTTTATTTTTTGAACCCGGAACGGGAGGCCACGGACATGACCCAGTGTTAAGACGGGATATAAATATTGGATTAGGGGTAATTTATAAAACCGCGCTGGGGCCAGCGGGGGGGCATCATGGGCATGAAAGTCATCACCTCAATGAAGTTAAAGAACAAATAAGGAGATTGATATGGGAGCGCGCTGCTGAAGAAAATCCACTTGCAGTTTTGCCTTATCTACATAAGCTTAAATTTAGCGCCGATCATGCGCCTGTTACTGTAGGGCAGGGGCCTCAGGCAAGAACAGAGGTTGTGGCAGGAAAAACCTTACTTGCTGATGTGTATCAAGCACCAGTAATGAGCGATTCCAAAGTAAAATTCATGCTGCTAAATGAGTGGAGAATGTCAAAGATTAAGGAAGGGAATCTCAACTACACTTTAGTTGATGCTATAAATGAGATTGATGCATCAATGGGAGTACAGAGAGATCCTATTACGCACGCTATAACCAATCAAGTCGCCGTTATGGGGCTTAGTCTCACTCAAGAAGAATATGAATTATACGATAGGATTGTTGAGAGCGCAAAATTAGCATCTAGAGATATGGCAAATGTAAGGTATGGCTTTGTGGCATTTGCGAATGATCTTCCTTTTGAAAAAGAGAACTTTGATGTTTTGGGAAATAACGCATATCAAAGGCACTTCGGAGATGTGGTTCAGATAAATAGCTCAACACAAGCTATGATAGACGCATTTGACAATCTTGGTACAGTAAAAGATTTTCATGGAGTGGTCGAGGTTGTGGGTAAATTTGAAAAAGGAATTACTGCAGTTCATGGGGATGCTGCAGCCAAAGATAAAGCAGCTCCTTTAGTAGAGGCTATTACAAGATTTTTTAGAAGAGGTGAGAATGCAGGTGGAGAAAAATTCGTTGAAGAGGATAAAAAAGGCCCAATGGCTAAAATGAAAAGATATTTTAGGCAATGGGACGAGGTGCATTCAGTCTTGCAACAGTTTCATAAAGCAAACTCTATCGCTCAGCAGGAATATAATGTTGAAGCATTGGCATTAGATAGGCATCAGATTTACTTACTTCAGGAGGAGTTGATGGCAAGTGGATTTATGGGGCATGATCAGGAAGAGGAGTTTAGGAAAAACTTTGGAGGGTTCTTGGGTTTTATAACAAGAATGATGCTTGAAGGATTCTTAAGGACTGGAAAATTATCTACGATAATAACAGCGAGAGGTTTGTTGGGGAGTTCATTTAAAGGTGCAATTGAATAAAAGCTATTGAAAGTTAAGTATGCTATCCTCCAAGAAGTTGACTGATGATTCTTCCTCGCTGTCTGTGTTTTGCATCTAAGCTCATTGGGTCATGTTGAATAGCAGCGGCACCTTTAAGTCCTCCTCTAATTGCGCCACCAGCAGCTGCGGTAGGCTGGAAAACAGGGCCGTAATTAACATTTGGAGCTTTAATAGCGCCTCTAGTAATTTGAAGTACGTGAGGTGTCATAAATAAGAATCCTAAAGCTATCACACCAGCAAATATTTGGCTGGAGTCCCCGGTTCCTCCACCTACAAGGGGCGGGATAAATAAGGTTCCAGTCTCGATTGTGTTTTGTGGATCTGATGCAATATCGCTGAATACTTTTCCTAAGATAAACATAGACATAGCAGTAGGGAATACGGCCAGATTAGCAAGCATATCCTTAAACCAGGGGCTTACGCCAGTGGAAGAGCCTGGGAACAGGCCAATTAAGATCCAGAACGGTGCAAAAACGATATCTAATAAGATGTTTATGTACGCAGTTATTAATATAATCCATAGGCGAATTGCAGTATAAATTAAAGCCAAAAATATAATTAAAGCTGAGGCTAAGCCCACTATTAAGCCTACTACTGCAGTAAATAGATTACCTACAAAATCAAAAAGACCAGGTTCAAAATTTACGCTCCCGCGTCCGCTAGGAGATCCATTTAGAGCGTTCATAACTAAATTTCTCATTGTGTCAGATCCCTGAAGTGCTAATTCAGGAAATCCTCCCCCAAATCCCGCTCCTAAGTCATCGCTTGGGTCACCTGGCCAAAGTCTGTTAATTGCATCAAATGGGGTAGGGGATGTAGTTATTTGTCCTAAGTTGCCGATCTCATGTCCCGGAATGTTGGCTAGTACACCGCCAACTAGATATAAGGCTACGTACATAACATCTATCAGAAGTCCTGCTATTGCAAAAGAAAAAGTGACCAGTATTATTCCCGTAATAATTCTAGGAATCTGGTTTTCTATGGTCATTACTGTGCGGGGGTCAATATGAACACGGAACATGATAGCTAGACCAATTAATACAAAAATAATAACGAAGAGTAAGTAGGCTATATTTCTCATAGCCACCCAGATCTCTAGAAGCGGTCTAATTCCGCAAAACCCTACTCCCTGTACTGCTCCGGCACACTCTCCTGCCCGCGGTTCTTGAGCGTATGTGTTTTTGGCTATACCGAAATTGCCGGCTAGGTAATTAATGTATTGACCTGAGCTTGTAGGAGGTGTAAATGTGGCGGCAATCAGTGTGCCCATTACGCCTAATGCCCCTCCGCCATTTTCTACGAAACCTATCCTCCCTGTTACAGGATCAACTCCTAAGCATCTATGATCTTGTCTAATTGGATCAAAACCGCCAAGCTGACAAACAGTTGCAGCCATAAGTTCAATTACTGTGCTTTGTACGTATGTGCGCTGGTCCTTTGGTACATCAGAATTGAGGCCGGTGGTATTCTTTTCTGTTTTTATAATATCGCTATTTTTTACCTCCGTAGTTATAGATGCTTGCGCAAAAGAATTTTTAGTAAAAAGAAAGAAAAGTGAGCCTAAAAAGACAAATAAAATTAATACTCGGGCAGAGAGCTTCATTAATTTAAGTTTGATCCATTTTCAAAAATATGTCAAGTTAAATTGAAGTGCGGAGAGGGCGAGATTCGAACTCGCGGTAGGCTTGCACCCACAGCTGTTTTCAAGACAGCCGCACTAGTCCACTATGCGACCTCTCCGTGGTGAGTATTTTATCAGTTTTATTAGCTTGAGCCAAGGGAATATTTATCTTCTTGGGGTGGTGCCTTCTAGGGTACCCTCTTTTATGGTTTTGCCAGTTTGATTTGTAGTAGTTATTACTGATGAAATGAGAGCAATTTTTAGGAAATCCAAGAGAATCCTTTTGCGTTTTTCTTTATTTATGGTGGCATAATGTAATCTTGCAGCTTCATATCTAAGCCTAGCTTCTTTAAGTGCTTGTGGAGAGGCACCATTTTCTTGCAAATTTCTATATTCTGTTTTTGCTTCATCTCTAATCTCTTTCGCGCCATCAGCCATACTTCTTAGAACTTTACTATATTCTGTTTTGGTATTTTTAGCTCGAGCTTTAGCTCTGGTAAAAATCCCTTTATAGGTTTTATCTCTTTTTGCAATTAAATCTTTTAGGGCTTTTCCGGCTTCAGCCAAAGCCTGTGGAGTTTCGCGCCCAGCATTAACGCTATCTTTAGCCTGGATAAAAGCTGCACTTATCACTAAACCCTCTTCATTATTCATCGCATCCTCTAATGCCAATTGGGCTTTATATATTCTTTCATCTGATGCTTTTCCAGATGTTAGCTCGTCTAGGTTTGCTTTTGCCGGCGTAATAAGCGAAAACAAAGGTGGTTCTTCTTTTGCTTCTTCTGTTGCCGCAATAATTTCACTTACTAATTCCTCGTCCACTGTTTCCTCAGGTTCTTGCGCAGGTATATCAGTATCAGCTGGGGGCTCAACAGGAGCACTGGGTAATTCAGTGGCTGCTGAAGCCAGCTCTGGGTCAATTACCTCACCATCCGTAGCCGCAGGGGTAGGCTCACTAGTTTCAATACTCGAAACGTTATTCCCTAAATGTCTCTCTGAAAGGGTTTCTCCGTTTTCCCCTTGGTACTTTCTTGTATCGTATACGCTCATTCCTATCCTAGGAGTTAAGCTAGCCTTTTTTACAACTATTGGTTTTCCATTCTCATAAACTACCAAATATAGATTGTTAGGGTTAGTCACGGATTCAAGATTTGCTATGGAGACCGCAGAGTCATCTGCTTGTCTTTCTACTATGTATGATTGGAGAGGGCTACCTTCGATTTGCACTGCTTCAAGAACTCGCTGAGCTTCTTCAGCGTTTAAGTCCATAAATACGGTAATTCCTTGTTTTTCATGTTGCTCACCTGTCTCTGTTTTAAATCTTGTTGTTTTTCCATCGGAATCATATGTATAAACTGAGCCATGGTCTGTGGTAAAAGATTTTATGCGCGATCCATTTTCAGCTCGAGGTGGCTCTGCGGACGTTACTTTAGGCTCCACTTTTCCATCTGGTTCTAGCTTTTTTGGAGTAGGGAGGCCTGCGGCATCAGCTAAGGCTGCATCAACTCTGGGAGGATTTGCAGTTAAATCTGCTTCAATAGTTCCGGCAAGCACATTATTAGCGGCTACAACACTTGCATCTGGTGGTTTTGGTACAGAGGGAGCAATAGGAGGCCTTGCTGCTTCTGAAGGTCTTGGTGTTCCATCTGGCATACTTGGTATTACGCTCATATGTTCTATCATAAGTCTAGATTTATAAGCTCTTTTTGTCAATTTTACTGAACTTTGAAGTCCAGTATGAAAACTTAAAAATCTAAAAATGAGTTTATACTGAATGAAGCCGAACTACTTGATATTAACTTTACAGAAAATTTATAGATTTAAGCTTGGGGATTTGAGGTAAGAGTTTTTGCAGTCTGGATTGCCTGATCAATTTGTCCCTGTTTTATCGAATCACGCATAGAATTTAGCGCTAAGTCTCTTTTCTCATCCGTCACTTTTTCAAGTTCTTCTAAGTACACTTCATTTGCCTCTTTATATTTTTGCCCCAAGCCTTTTAGCTTGTTAAGTAAATCTGCCTGATCTTTAATGGGTAGCGCTGCAAGAAAGTCTCTCGCAAGTTGCTGAGCTTCAGGCGCTTGGAGTTTGTTTTGCTTTAGATGTTCTACGATTAACTCAAGTAGTTCTTTTTTTACTAATTCAATTTCATCAGTAAGATTCATAGTCCTATTATCTATACAAAAGTTTAAAAATCAAATAGCAAATATTGACGATAGTAAGAGGTTGAGTTAAAGTATAGGTATGGATTCTGCCCCAGAAAACGATCAAGATCAAAGAACTAGCAATACGCTTCCTCAGGAGCATGACCACACTGTTAGAACCCTTATTTCTTGGTCTGCTCCCGGAAGGCCGTTTAAGCAGCGCGGTAAACAATTTTATACCACGGCCATCCTAATTGCTTTTTTTATCGAAGTAATTTTATTTCTCTTTTCTCAATATATGCTAATGTTTGTAGTGGCCTCATTAGTTTTTGTATCGTTTGCTTTCGCGTATGTTCCGCCAAAAAACTTTCACTATAAAATTTCAACTGAAGGATTTATGCTGGAAGACCATTTTTATATATGGCATGAGCTATACGATTTTTACTTTACTAAAAGAAATGGAGAAGATATCTTAAACATAAGAACAAAAAGTATTTTTCCGGGAATTTTGACCATTACATTAGGTGATATTTCTAAGGATCATGCTAAGGATGTTCTGGTTAGGTATTTACCTTATAGGGAATATATTAAACCGACATTTATGGAAAAATCGGGAGATTGGCTTTCTAAAAATTTTCCTCTGGAAAAAGTTTAACTGGCGGAGAGTGGGAGATTCGAACTCCCGGTCGCCTTACGACGACATCCGCTTTCCAAGCGAACGCACTAGGCCACTATGCGAACTCTCCTCGCCTTGCTCGGAGTAAACTCCAGCAGTTATTTAATTAGTTTTTTTGCTTCTTCCCAGGCTTCTTTTTCGGATGCATAAGTTAATTTTTCCAAAACTTGATTATAATCTATCCAGGCAACTTCTTCCATCTCGTTATCATGATCATTTGTGTCTCCGCCTTTAAATTTCATAATGAAATAGTAAACAGTTTTTTTAATTTTCTCATTATCCCAAACATAAAAATATGAAGTTGGTTTTATTTCAGTTTCAATTTCTCCGTCTATTCCTGTTTCTTCTTTAACTTCTCTTATTGCTGTTTCTTCTTTCGTCTGGTGTTTGTTATCTTCCTTGTCTCCAATTAATCCTTTTGGAAAAACCCAGCCATGATGCTGGGAATGCTTAGCCATAAGAATAAGCGTATTATCGCCTTCTTTTTTGTAAACTATTCCGCCTGCTGAAAATTCAAATTTCATAATTAAATCCTGGCGGAGGGTGCAGGATTTGAACCTGCGTAGGACTTGCATCCTCGAGTTTTCGAAACTCGTGCAATTGGCCGCTATGCGAACCCTCCAATGCGCGCCTGGCGGGAATCGAACCCACAACCTCAAGATCCGCAATCTTGCGCTCTATCCGTTGAGCTACAAGCGCATATGTGTATTTTAGTTGATTAAGTGAGGCTAAGCAAGCTTAGAGGCTTACGCATTTAGCGAGCGGAATGTATATTGTTTTGTTGAAAAACTTAATTGATCTGTAGCTTCGTGAGCACGTAAATCTTGGTCCTGAAAATATTACCTTAGGAGTAGGCAGAGGAGGTGTGGGAGAGACGCTTGGAGTTGGAGCCACTGTGATCGTAGGACTTGGTACAGAGGTTGGGGCAATTGTCGCGCTTGGCATATTCGTCGGTGAAGGACTTATTGGTGTCATAGTTGGAGAAGGCGAAATGGTGGGAGTCAAGGTGACTGCAGGAGTTGCGCTAGGAGTTACAGATGGAGTTCCGAGTGGTTCAGTGGAAGACATACTGTTTTGTGGCTGAGGTGTGGCTCTTGAAACGAAATCTGATGAATTATTATTAGTGTCTTCACTATTTCCCATAAATTCATCAGTTCCTCCTATTCCCATCGATGAGGCTGTCGAAGATGAATTAGCTTTTCTTTCAACGCTTGTTCCTCCTGCAGGTTCAGCTAAAGAAGTCCCTTCCCCAAAAGTCGTACCAGGATTTCCAATACTTACAGCATCAATTACTATTCCAGCTGCCAGCGAGCCATCAATTATAGCCAAGCTATTATCATTAGCTATTGTTCCGCTCCCACTGCTATCACATAATAAAGAAGGATTAAGGCTGGTATTGCACCAAAGAAAAAAGCCACGCGCTGGAATAACATCATCTGAGGTGAAGGTAACGATATTGGCGCTAGTTGTTCCGCTGGTTCTTTTACCAAGTCTCATTCCATCAAGGCTTATGTCTAATTCTGTTGGGTTATAGATCTCTACAAAATCCTGCGTAGTCGTGCCGATACCAGCTCCACTAATCTGTATCTCGGAAATTACTAAATTGGTGGCTGTAGCAGCAGACACATTCTGGAATTTATTCAAAATAACTGCCGAAAAAAAGAGGATTAAGGATATACCCAAGAGTGAAGGCAGCGCTCTTCGCATATTAATTTAGGTATAATCCCATTTTAATTATTAGTCAACTATTATTAAATGTATCAGTCTTATTGTTTTATCAAAGCGGAGGAGGAGAGATTCGAACTCTCGAAATCTTGCGATTTGGCGGTTTAGTAAACCGCTGCACTAGGCCACTATGCGACTCCTCCTTTAGCTACTTGGCGGAGGGTACAGGATTCGAACCTGCGTGAGTCTTACGACTCAGGGATTTAGCAAACCCCCGCAATGGACCAACTATGCGAACCCTCCTTGGGGTAGGGGAATTATACCATTTTAAACTTCGTATTCGTAGATTTTTCCTCTCTCGTTCTCGTATGAGGCCATTTGAACATCTGTCATTTTTTCGAAGTGTTTTCTAAATGGTCTAATACTGTTTCCGCTAGCACAAATAAAAATAATGTCATTTTGCCATACGTTTGCTAATACTTCATTTAGAAATTCCATTACTCTTTTCTCCACATCTTTTATGCTTTCGCCGTTTGGCGGAGGAGAGTCGTATCCACGGTGCCATGCGGGATATTCCTTGGGATAAAGTTCTTCGGTTTTTTTCTTACTTTTCCCAGTGAGATCTCCGTAATCTCTTTCGCGAATGCGAGGATCTGCAACAACCATAATTTCTTTACCTTTATGAGGCTCAAGAACAATATCTAGTGTATGCTTGCATCTAATTAAAGGTGAGGTAAAAGCTTTTGTGACCTTTTTATCTTTTAGTGTATGAGCTATTTTTTTAGCTTCTTCAATTCCAGATTCTGTTAGATCTGGATCACGTTTTCCTGAAAATATCCCTTCTAGGTTGTCCGTGGTTTGTCCGTGTCTAAATAAAAATATTTTTGCCATTTGTGTTTATATAATTATATGGGGCTACTAGATTTCATTTTCCCAAAATACTGTGTAAATTGCAAAAAATTTGGAGATTACCTTTGTTCTAACTGTTTTTCTCGTCTTTCCTTTGATACTAAAAACATTTGTTTGGTCTGCGGTCGGCCTTCTTACAACGGCTTGACTCATCCCATTTGCAAAAAGAGAAGCACCCCGGATGGGGTTTTTACGGGTGTAGTTTTTAATAAAATATCTAAAAAATTAATATATCAATTTAAATACAGGCCATATCTATCAGGATTATCTGTATTTATCGCTGATCTTTTATATGATTCGTTAATTCAAAATGAAGAATTTAATAGGATTTCAGGTTTGTCTTTGATTTTAGTTCCAATACCATTGAGTAAGGCCAAATATAAAAAAAGAGGATATAATCAGGCTGAAATTTTAGCAAAAGAGCTTGGGAAAAAATTAAATCTTGAGGTTTTAGATTGTTTGGAGCGAACCAAAGAAACAGTTACCCAGGTGGGTCTTAGTAAGAACGAAAGAAAAGAAAATATAAAGGGGGCATTTGTTGTTAAGAAAAAGTATGAAGAAAGTTTAAAAAATATGAATATATTGATTATTGATGATGTTTTGACAACAGGAGCCACTATTTATGAAGCAACTATGGTCTTAAAGAAGTCAGGATCGAGTAAAATCTGGGGTGTTGCGTTTGCCAGGGAGTAATAGCATCTCCATTTGCTCTTCTTCTTTCAGTAAGGAATTGAGGGTTATATCTCATAAAATCAGGCATATGAGGTAATGCTTTTTTAATATCATCTGCGCGTCTTCTTGCGGTTTTTCTTTCTCCGGAAGTAATCTTTAAACCATATTGTCTCATTAGTTCAGGGTGCAGCATATCAAGCGCCTGAAGTCGCATAAAATTTTTGATTGCTCTTGGGACTGAGGCATGCTCTAATAAAATATAAGGTATCAGGCTCATGGCGGCGTCACCTACTGCAAGCCTACCATCATAAATCATTCTCTCAAGATGATTTTGGATGCCATCATATGTTTCAGGTAAAGTTTTTGGTTTTAATCCCATTGGGGCAAAAACTCCTGAGACCGCGTCCTTAGTGTATTCATCCCTTTCAGAATCAGATAAAGGACCGACAAATCTTTGGTATCCTTCAACTGAGCCGACAATTAATGTTCCCGCAACTACTCCTTGAGCTTCTTGAGTCATGGGGGAATAAGACTTGCCTTCCTGATGCGCACCAGTTGTGGTAGTTAGTTTGCGTCTAAAATCTGGATTTGCATGGACATTGTTTATGCGCGTTAATGCTTCTTCTGCTTCCGCATTGGTACCATGAATAATATCAAATCCAAGCGTTGCATTTAATCTTAGTCTTCCGAGCGTGTTTCTTTGAATTTCGCCAGTGTGAACCAAGAGTTCGCCTACTCGTGGATCCGCAGCTTGAGTAAGTAATGCGCTTTGACCGCCCAGAATTGGTGCAGCCTCGCTTGCTACTCTTATTAAAGCTCCTGAGGGATTAAACCTTAAATTATTTGGACCAGAGTTTGGTCCGTATTCAACTCTTGTCATTTTTATTAAAAAACCCGCTACGAGCGGGTTTTTAATTGTGGAGATGTCGGGAAGTGATCCCGAGTGCAAGAAATGCAAATTAAAATGTCTACAAGCTTAGTTGATTATTATTTTGATCACTCTATCCTTTGAAAATCAACATTCATAAATAGAGCCGAGGTTATAATTACAATAAAGAGCTAACCAGCTTCTTTACAGTTTTCTTGGCTGATTTATGCTCAAAATATCTCACCAAGAGAAGATATAGTGAACAGCTCTAAAGCTTAAGCGTATGCTAAAGCTGGTTGAGCACTAGAAGGAGAGAAAGCTCTCCCTATAGCGTTAAATGTTTTTGAAACATTTATATTTGATCAAATTTTACGTCTTTTAATCGTGGACGGCTTGCAATTATTAATGTACTGATCTTGTCGATGCAATGCATCCCCAAGGAACGAATAATAGCAAATTTAGCCTCAATTGTCAAGTTTACGAGGCTAGCTCCTGCTCAATTTCGCGGTCTAAATCTGCTTTTTTCTTAGCCGTTTTTTTATCAAATTTCTTCTTTCCTTTTCCTACTCCAACTTCTAGTTTTATTAATCCATGTTTTTCATAAAATGAAATCGGAACAAGGGTTAAATTTGCGCCATCCGTCTTGTGTTTGAGGCTAATTATCTCGCTTTTATGAAGAAGTAGCTTTCGGGTTCTAGATTCGTCATACCCTTCTGGCCTTGCGTATTCATATGGGAATATTTTTGCATTTACTAAATATGCTTCTGAGCCCATAATTCTGACATAGCTTCCAGTTAGATCTGCATGTTCCATTTTAATCGCTTTAACCTCAGCTCCATTTAGGTTTATTCCAGCCTCAAATCTTTCAGAAATAAGATAGTCGTAAAAAGCCCTTTTATTGGTGATTTTCATATGGAAATAATACGCCAAAAGAGAGGAATTGTAAATTTAGTTTATGTCGATTTTATAGACTTTACTATTTGAGAGAACAAAGATTGCGTTATCAGCCTCATTAACGTCAATGTCTGTTGCGCTTTTTAATACACTTGCCTGATAAGACTTAATGAATTTTCCTTCTTTATCCAGGACTACAATTCTAGAGTTTCCGTTGTCTAAAACATAAATATTGTCGAAATCTTCACCTGTAATAATTCGGGTGGGGGAGGACATTTCTTTGTCAATTCCGCTTACTTCAAAATCATCTTCAGCGCCTCTTGTGTACTTATTGATTGAACCGTTATTAAATAGTACATAGATTGACCCATCAATCGCCAAGCTAGTAGCATCTGAGAGGTCTACTTCTTCTGTCAGATAATCGCTTTCTGTGTAATCGTCTTTGCCTGGTACAAATTTAGAAATTCCAGCTTCTTTATCCAAAACGTAAATATTAGATCCGAATACTCCAATTCCCGAAGCTGTTTCCCAGCTTTTATCAAATAAAGATTCCTTAGAATCATTCCCTTTATCAACTGAATTAGCTCCTTTGTCATCTAAGAAATAAACGAAGTCCTCATTTTGAGTAAAATGAGTTGCATCTGGATTGTCTATCTCTATAGAAAGAAGTTTGCTTTCTGATTTATCAACTTCAGCCGCCGATATTCCACCTTGTCCGTCGCCGGTAATTTCGTTATTTACTTTGGTTAAAAGTTCTTCGATTTGATTGTCTTCATCAGACCCTTCTTTGAATGTGTCTTTATTTTTATCTAATAAGTTTTTGGCTGTCCTAAAACTTTCTTGAGCGAGCGATGCATTTAGGTCTTTTAGATTCAGCCCTTCATCGTATTTTTCCTGTGCTTCGTTAAATATTCCTGCAAATTTTTCTTGGGAGCCTTGGTTTTGTCTATTTATGAGCGCAAGGGCTCCGCTAATTACAATTACTGCAATTAAAACAATTGCAATTGTTAATATGATTTTTCTTGAATGCCCCAAATTTCCTGGTAATTTTTTAAGAAATCCTAAGCTAAAACCCATGGACATCTTTCTTCTTCTCGTTGGAATTTGATCTGCTAAGAAGGGGGAAGGGGTTTCAGCAGGCGCAGGCTGTTCAGGGATTGGTTGGTTAGATCCAATTAATGTTTCTGTTGATTCGTTAAATCCTGTTTCTGACTTTTCTAGATTTTCGGTTGGTTGTTCAATTGCTTCTTCATCGCTTTTTTCTAAGTTTTGCTCATCAGTTTCTACATCTGAATCCCTCTCGATATCCTCTTCAGTAGCTGCTTCAGTGTGAGCTTCAGATTCTGATTCATCCACTGGAAGCGCAGCTTGGGATAGTTCTTGAGCGTTTAACTTTTTATATAGAAGAATTACGGCTGAAGCAGCGCCTTCTGTTTTTTCATGAAGATGGGGTGCGAGGTTTTCGGAGATTTCATCTGGAGTATTATTGTCCAGTGCTGAAGCGAGAGTTGCAGACTGTATAACTTTTGTAAATGATTTAGTCTGCAAGACTATAATGTCACCTTCCTGAACGTAACCAGACGCTGATTTAATAGCAAGTTCTTCGCTTGCTTCAAGAACTGTTCCGATTTTTTCTCCTCTTTTGAGAATTGCTTTTCCGCCTCCTGTTGCAAATAGATAAAGAACGTTTTCGTTTAAATAGCAGATTACAAATGAAAGCTTTATCCCTGTTTTTACCCTTTCTGCCGTAGTATTTACAGCCTGTTTGATTGACTCTAAATCTTTATTTTCTAGAGTAAAAAATTCACTTTCTAAAGTAGAAATTAGATCTTTACCTAATGAGTTTAAGTGTTCTTCGCCTTCCTGGGGAGTAGTATCGGTCTGGAGGGACAATGCAGCAAAGAGTCGGCCTGCGCTATATGCCTGAGACCAAGCCGTAGGCGTAGGTGTTGCTACTACTTTACTAAATGCTAGATTTGTTTCTGCCATTTCATCTTTTCCGGCTTATTTAGCCGACTCATTTTCTATACGATAATTCCAGTTTTATAGAATGATTAGGGCAGCAACAAAAATAATCACTCCTATTATAGCATTTATTATTGCAATTGAGTTAAGTAATATTGAACTGGCGCCATCATCGACCACTTTTTGCATTGCTCGAGCCTGTTTATAGACGATTAATAGGAATATTACAGTAATCAGACTTAATATAAGGAATATAAATTTGAGAATTGTTAAAAATTGAAAAAAGTTAAAAAGTATATCAAGCATGTTTTGTTTTTCCAATCAGATTATTTATAGTTTTTATTACTTTTTCAGGATGAGGAACAGCTAGGAATTCAAAATTTGACGATGGACCTGCCGTATGAAGATTAACGTCCCCGAAATCAAAAATTGATCTTATTATGCCGACCTGTGAATAACCAACATCTTCTACCTGAGAAAGCTTTGTGGCATCAACATTTTCATAAATTAAACTTGAAAAATCAATATCAATAATTCTTTTATTGGTAACAACAGAAATGTTGTAAAACCAGCTTAAATATTTAATGAAAACATAGGAAAAAACAATCTGATAGTAAAAGATTGTCGCAAAAATTATGAAATTGTAAGGTATAAAAGTAATATCAATGATTCCAAAGGAATTAACATAAAACATGAATGGGAAAACGAGGACTGCGCCAATTGCTCGTATCATCCATGGAACGTTAGTCACAAAATGCCTTCTTAAATAAAGGAGTATTTCTTCATCATCCTGTAAGTCAGCGACTCTTACTGCCTGTGGATGATCACAATAAGCTGATATTAGATGGCTGTGAATGTGTTTCCCTTTTTGTGGTGTAATGTGTGGTTTTGCTTGGGTGCTCTCTTCCACAGGTTTTGCTTCAGAGGTTTTCTCAGCTTCTGTATTAGGGTGAGCAGGATTTCCTACAAAAATATCAGGCATGTTGTGCGGGCGTACTTTATTATACGTTACTTTTTTTCAATATTAAAGAATGCAAATCCAGATTGTGGAATTGACAAATGACCCGGTGCTCTTAAATTAAATGCTCTTTTAAAATCATCACCGGATAGTGAAACACCATTTATTGTAACGTTTGAAGTGTTTCCGTTTCCCTGGGAAACTGAAACACTTGTAGCCTGACTAATCCCTCCTTGACCAGAAACTAAATTTCTAAGCTCATCCATGCTGTAAGGATTTCCTCCCCAGCAGTCAGTGGTAACCGGTGTAATTCGGGAAGTGTCAATTCCTGAAGTTCTAAGTGCAATTGCTGCATTAACTATGTCAGCCATTTCTGTGGGGGAAAGCCATGGATTATTTCTTCCGCATTTTCCAGAAGAAACACTATATCCTTGTGTATACCAGGCTTTATACAGCCATGGTGAGCCTCCTAATTTATCATAAGCTTTATCTATAAAATTTCCTCCACCCCCACCGTCTGTCGTATCCCAGCCGCGGGTCGTTGTAAATCCTCCATGAGTAGATGCATAGTATGTAACGACACCTTCGATAACCTGACCGCGTGTCGATTGAACTGCTTGTCGCCATGCCTCGGGCGGATTTGAAGCTTTGCCGTCATTATAAACCTGGCATGCTTCAGTAGTGCAGATCTCTTTTCCCTCGCTTTTATATCTATATGCATAAGTTCTTGCTGCAATTGCTTGAGCCTTTAAAGCTTCAGGGTGCCAGGTGGAAGGCATTTCAGCAATTCCCATTAAGTATCTTTCCTCAAAGTTCATGCTGCCAAACCCCGCCACCTGAATATCTCCGCCTGTGTCTTTACCAACGGGTTCTTTTCCATAATATGCGTTAAGAATTTGATTTACGCTTTGTCCGCTTTGCGCTCTGCCCCGAGCTCCATACTGACTCATTCCTTTTCTGTGAGTGTGAGCTCCAAATGAAAACACTGCGAAATATCCGGAAGGAGCAGCTTCTCTAAATCCAACAATTGACGCGTTATAATCATCAGCTAAATTGCTATCCCCAATGGTGGCTGTAAAAGTTCCGGATCTTGCATTAATGATTTCCTGCTGTTTTGCAGATAATGCCGCAATTTGTCCGGTTAAATTGGACTGGTAGGTTTTTGCTTCGCCGATTATTTTATCTAGATTAGCTTTTACTGTGGCTAGTTTTATTTTTTCGTTCTCGAGCGCTTCCTTTTTTTCCTCCAAAGTGTTAATTGAGAGTGCAATATTGGTAATAATCATTTTATCCTGGTCCGCTGCAGCTTTTTGGTAAGCAAGAATTTGAGTTATTTCAGAAGCTGAATTTGAAGAAAGAAATACGAGTATTGGGGAATTGTAATGACTTTTAATATAGTAGTTTCTTATCGCTAGATTTAATTTGTCTGTTTGTTTTTCTAAATCTTTATATCCTTTATCAATATCGTTTCCTTTTTTAACTACATCTGCTTCTATAAATGCGACGCGTGATTTAATACTCGCAACTTGTTGTTCTAATGGAGCTGTGGCAGATTTTGAATCATTCAAAGCTTTTGTTAAGTCTGCAATTTGTTTATTTAAATCATCAAGCTCATCTCCTCTGGCTTTTCCGACACCTAATAGAAGAGAAGATAGGATAAGAAATAAGAAAACTAAAAAAGAAAATTTGGGCATTAGATTATTATATCAAATCAAATGTTGATAGATGGATTTTCTTGTGATATTATGGCACCCTAGTATGGAAGAGATCTCTTATTCAGGAGCCAATCAGCCTTCAAAAAAAAGAATTTCGAAAAGAGTCGCCCTGTTTGGAATATTCTTCGTA
This sequence comes from uncultured Gammaproteobacteria bacterium, assembly GCA_964490105.1. Lineage (GTDB taxonomy): Bacteria > Patescibacteriota > Microgenomatia > Levybacterales > UBA12049 > 2-01-FULL-39-10-A. Next base: position 33,207 of record CAZAZU010000003.1, read on the forward strand.
ATTATCTTATTGCTCCTTGGAAGTGTCGCTTATTTTGTAACAAGCGGAAGTGAGCCTGAAGAAGATAGTACGTCGATTACTTTAACTGAGGATTCAGAAGATGAAGTAGCTATGGAAGAAGAGCCAACGGTTACACCTGAGGAAACAGAAGCACCAACTCCATCAAAAGCACCTACAAAAGCGCCGACTAAAGCAGCAGACGAAGCAGATACTCCTGCAAGTTCGGGTTCAGTTGCAGTGCAGAATGGTAGCGGAGAATCCGGGGTTGCTGGTGCAGCAGCTGCTGTTATAAAAGAGGCCGGGTTTACGATTGCATCAACGGGAAATGCAGACAACTTTGATTATACGGATGTAACAATTCAGGTAAAAAACTCAAAGAAAAGTATTTTAGCTGATTTAGAAAAGGCATTATCAGCAGATTACACGATAGGAGACACATCAACAGATCTTCCAGAAGCGACATCTTACGACGCTTTGGTTATAATAGGAAAGTAATGATAATTCCGACAATCCTCGAAACACGCTGGGAGGAGATTGAGAAAAAGTTCGAAATATATAAAGGCTTTGCAAAAGCAGTTCATGTAGATTTTTTAGATGGGAAATTTGAAGAAAATACCACTTTTTTAAATCCAGAACCATTTGCTAAATATTCAAAATATTTTGACCTCGAAGCACATTTAATGGTAGAAGAGCCGATTGATTACATTGAAAATTTATCCAAAGCAGGATTCAGGACTTTTTTAGGGCATATCGAAAAGATGAGTGATCAGGTGGAATTTGTAGCTCGTGGACAGGAGTTGGGCGGAGTAGGTTTGGCACTAGACATTGATACGCCGGTTTCAAATATTAGAGTTTCTTTTGAAGATTTAGATAGGATTTTACTTATGGCAATTCATGCTGGTGCTTCGGGCAGGCCTTTTGATGAAAAGGTTTATGAAAAAATAAGTGAGGTTTCAGGCTCCGGTTTTACAAAAATTCAGGTCGATGGGGGGGTAAGTGATCAAACACTGCCAAAATTAAGAGAAAATGGGGCTAGTATGTTTTGCGTAAACAGCTTTCTTTTTAAAGGTGACCCGGAGTCACAATTTCGTTTACTTGAGTCGCTTTAAGGATTTGGTCTTTGTTCATTTAATCCAATCGATCTGCATACGCCCCTATTTTCAGTACCCTTTATAAAGTATTCATTTCTTCCTCCGCAAGGTCTTGCTACGATATTTGCAGGAAGAGAATAAATTTCATCTTTAGGATTACTATCCTTTAATAAATTATTCATAATTTTATTCCAGATTGGCGCAGCTCCTGTAATACCTGAGGCTAAAAGAGGGTTCATGGGAGTATTATCATTATTGCCGACCCATACCGCAGTCAGGACTTTGGGTGTATACCCAATTGTCCAGTTATCTCTTTTGTTATCAGTTGTTCCTGTTTTTACAGATACAATGTGTTTTGGAATATTTAGGGGAGAATTCAGTCCAAACCCCATGGAGCGCGCGTTATTATCCGCTAAAATATTTGAAATGATAAATGCAACCTCCTCTGGCATAGCTCTTTTTTCTTTAATTTCATTTTTTTCCTCTAGTATTGCCCCCTGATAATTTGTAATTTTTAGAATCGGATTTAGTTCAACCTTCTTCCCCTTATTTGCCAGTGTTCCATAAACAGTAGCCATTTCAGTCATTTTTGCTTCAGCTGCTCCTAATGTAATTGCGAGTCCATAGTTTTCCGGATCCTGCCAGGTAGAGATGCCCATTTTTTTACCAAGGTTTACCATAGTAGAAACTCCTATTTGATTTAAGGTTTTCACTGCGGGAATGTTTATGGAATTTCCAAGAGCATTTCTTAAAGTTACATTGCCATGAAACCTTCCGTCATAATTAGCCGGAGAATATGGGGGTGATCCTGGCGATGCAAAAGAGACGGGGGTATCCTGAATAGTTGTTGCCCCAGTGTATCCATTCATGAGTGCAGCTGAGTACGTAACAACTTTTATGGTTGATCCCGGTTGTCTTAAAGCAGTCGTAACATTATAGTTCCCTCCATTTGGATCGTAATAATCTTTGCCCCCAACCATAGCCAGAATATCTCCGTTTGTTGGATTAGTTATTAATGCTCCTGCATTTGTGAAGTTAAGGTATCCTGCTTTTTCAACTTCGTCAGTAATAATCTTCTGAGCCATGTCCTGAGTTTTTAATTCAAGACTTGTTATGACAGTAAGTCCGCCACGCTCAACAACCGGAAGTCCGTATCTTTCTATCAAGAGATCTTTTACGTACATTACGAAGTGTGGAGCCTTTATACTATTTTGATTAGGTTTAAATACTAGTTTTTCTTTCTGGGCTTTTTCTGCTTCCTCTTTTGTTATAAATTTAAGCTCCCTCATTCTAGTAAGCACATCTCTTTGTCTTCCTTTCCAAAGATCGGGAGTTCCGCTATATGGTGAATAAATCGACGGAGCTTGGGGAAGTCCGGCTAGGAAAGCGCTTTCTGCGAGAGTTAATCGCCTTACATCTTTCCCGAAGTAAGTTTGTGCTGCGGCTTGTGCGCCCCAGGTAGTTCCTCCATATGGTACTTGATTAAAGTACATTTCTAAAATTTCATCTTTTGTATATATTTGCTCAGCCCAAACGGAAAGAATAACTTCTTTAATCTTTCGCTCAATAGTTCTATCCGGAGTAAGAAGCCTTGCTTTTATAAGTTGCTGTGTGATGGTTGAGCCTCCCTGAAGCGGTTTTCCTGTAAGGTCAGCGTATGCAGATCTTATTATTGCTAAAATATCAAAACCCGGAGTTGAGTAGAAATTTTTATCCTCGATTGCAATTGTTGCATTTTTAAAATCTTGGGGAATTTCAGACAGGGGTACGTTCGTTCTGTTTTGATTTGCATAAATCTGATAGAGGAGCACTTTATTTCGATCATAAATTTTTGTGGTTTGGGCAATTTCCTGATGTGATAATTCCGCAGGATTTGGTAAGTTTTTTATTAATACATAAGAAATTATAGGGAGGAAAATAAACAAAAATGAAAAAAGAGTGCCGATAAAAGCATACTTAAATCTTGTTTTAAAAGGTAAGGTTACTGGAAGTCTTGGTCTTCCTCTTTTTTTGTGTTTTTTTATGTGAGGTGTATGAAGCTTGGGAGTATTTATTTTTGGCATTCCTATTTTTGGAAAGCTGATTCTAGGAAGTGAAAATTTAGGAATTTTAATTTCAGGGATAGTAGTTTTCGGGATATGAAATTTAGGAAAATTGTACTTTGGAATTTTAAACTTAAAGTTTACGCTAGGTAGCTTAAAATCTGGAATATTTATTTTTGGTAATCTAATTTCTGGCTTTTTTATTTCAGGGATTTTTAGTGAAATATTTTTTTTCCGCGTACTCTCTTGATTGAATATCTCTTTCTCAACATGTTTTTTAGAATTAAGCCGTGGAGTATTTCTGCTTAATGCTTCAACTAATTTCCAAGGGGAAGAGAATACAAAAATTGTAACATCACCTATAAAAATTAAAATTTTCGCAACAAAAATAATCAAAGATTTTAATATATCCATAATTTATAAATGAGCAGGAGAGATAAGTACGACTTTTAGCCTCAGAATTTAACTAAGTCCAAGCTGGATTATACAAAATTGAAGGTTTACTTAAAAGAGGGACTTTAAGGGTTTGGAGTGGGAGATGGTGAGAGCTCTGGATGAGCACATGTTACGCAATATCTGTCTCCAGTGTCATCAGTTATAACATAGTGTTCTTTAAGCTCTAGATTATCTGTCTGTTTTGGATCTTTTGGAATATTTTGTGTTGTTTTATCTACAAAAATATTTGTTTTGCCCGGATCTCTTCTTTTAGGAAATTTATTTCTCACAAAATAATCTGCTCTCATCTCGCATGTAGATCCTTCTGCCGGAAATAAACCTGAATGACGACAGACATTTAATCTAACCGCATTTTGAGGGGGAATTAGAGGCGAAGTTTTTTCATCTTCAAGAAGAAACGACATAATCTCATTCCAAATAGGGGATGCTCCTGTTACTCCTGAAACAACAGCTCCCATCGGAGTATTATCATTATTTCCAACCCAGGTGGTAACTACATATTTAGGAGTGTATCCTATCGTCCAGTTATCTCTGTAGTCATTTGTGGTTCCTGTTTTTACAGAAACAGTTTGGCCCGGGATATTAAGAACTGAATTTGTACCGAATGCCATCGCTCTTGCCTGGTTGTCAGATAAAATATCAGAAATAATAAAGGTGACTTCTTCAGGAAGAACTCTTTTACCAAATATTGGCGCCTGGTTTTTTTTCTTTTCAAGAGTTTTTCCGCGGCTGTCTTTTACCTCGATAACTGGATTCAGATCTACGCGGTAACCTTTATTTGCAAACACTCCAAATGCCGTAGTCATATCAAGCATTGTTACTTCTCCTCCTCCAAGAGTTAAGGAAAGTCCGTACCTTTCGGCATCTGTAAATGTATTAATTCCCATGGCAGCAGCTGTTGCCATCATTGTCTCAACTGTATTAAGTTTTAGCATTTTTACTGCAGGAATATTTAAAGAGCTTGCTAAAGATTCTCTAAGGGTTACTGCTCCATGAAATTTTCCGTCATAATTTTTAGGACAATATGAAGGGCCATTTGATTGGGGATAGCAGGTTTCTTTATCAACGAATACTGTGGCTGCGGAATAACCGTTTTGAATACCTACTGCGTAATTGATCGGCTTAATTGAAGATCCAGGTTGTCTAAGGGCTAGCGCTATATTTACATTTCCATCAATTGAAGTGTCGAAATAATCTTTACTTCCCACCATAGCTAATATATCTCCGTTTGCGGGATCGCTTACTACTGCTGCTCCATTAGAAACTCTAGCAAATCTTAGCTTTGCTACCTCAGTAGCAACAGCAAGCTCGGCAAATGCTTGGACACTTGAATCGAGTGTGGTTGTTATCTGGAATCCACCTTCTTCAGTGAATTTTTTACCATATTTCTCCTCCATCATATCTCTAATGTAGAGAACAAAGTGGGGAGCCTGGATATTATTGGAAATATTTTTATATTCTAATTTTTGATTTCTAGCTTTTTCTTCCTCTTCTTCTGAAATATATCCTTGTTCTCTCATTTGCCTAAGAACAAGTTCTTGTCTGTCTTTTGCTAGGTCTGGACGGGATCCAAAAGGAGAATAAAGAGTCGGGCTTTGGGGAAGACCTGCTAAGAGTGCTGCTTCAGCAAGAGTTAAGTCCTTAGCACTTTTTCCAAAATAAGTTTTAGCAGCGGCCTCGATTCCATAGGCTGTTCCTCCATATGGAATTTGATTTAGATACATTTCGAGAATTTGAGATTTAGAATATAAAACTTCAGTTACGAATGCTAAAACAATTTCCTTAACTTTTCGCTGAATTGAGCGCTCTGAAGTTAAAAGACTGCTTTTTATAAGCTGTTGGGTGAGAGTTGAGCCTCCTTGTATGGGTTTTCCTGATACATTTGCGACTAGTGCTCTAGTGATTCCTCTTATATCAATTGCGCCGTGTTTGTAGAAATCTTTATCTTCAACTGCAATCGTGGATTCTTGAACATGCCTCGGGATATCTTTAAGCGGAATCTGGATCCTGTTCTTATTTGAATAAACTGTATATAAAAGTTTTCCGTCTCGATCAAAAATTTGACTAGATTCAGGAATTGAAGATGGATTATTTAGGCGGGTTGGGGAGGGAAGATCTTTTAAGACAAAACTATACGTAAATATTCCCAAGGGAATTGCCAAGAGTACAATGACTAATCCGAAATACTTTTTCTTGCGAAATTTCCGATAGAATTTCCTGATAGTTCCCATCAGATAATAATACCATTCATGAAGTCATAGAAACAACAATTTACCTCGTATCTTTTTTATTGAAACGATTAAATTAGATCAACAACCCTTAGAAAAAAGTTAACGGATGAACTATAATAATTCTGTGATTTCAATAGAACAAATTCAAGCTTTCCTGCACTTTCTTACGATCCCTTTTGTCGGTTTAAATTTTATAGATATAGCAATCTTTGTAATAGTTGCTTTTTATGCTCTGGAAGGATATGCACTGGGTTTCATAAAAGGATTTGCAGATTTTATAAGCTTTTTGGCCTCATTTTTATTTGGACTTACTTTTTACGATATTTTTGGAGATTTTTTGGTTAATACTTTTAGTATTCCGAAAGGCTTCGGAAATGCATTAGGATTTTTTCTGGCTGCATTCGTTTGTGAAGTTGCGTTAACCATTTTACTTAGGAGCATTATTCTTCCTTTTATTTTTAAGAGTCTTGAGAAAATTAATTATCCCAAGAAAGCAGAAAAAATCTTAGGAATTTTACCTGGAGTTTCATCTGCCTTTGTTCTTTTGTCTTTTATTTTAACTATGGTGGTGGCACTTCCTCTTTCACCGTTTATGAAAAATTCTGTCGCATCATCAAAGCTTGGAGAGCCGCTAGTCTCAAATATTCAGGGATTTGATAAAGAGCTTAATGATGTTTTCGGCGGAGCAGTAAACGACGCATTAACTTTTTTAACTGTTGAGCCGAAGAGCGATGAGCTTTTAGAGTTGAATTTTACGACCACAAATGTAAAAGTTGACAGAGATTCTGAAGTAGAAATGCTTGCCTTAGTTAATGCCGAAAGAGAAAACTTAGGACTTGTTCCCGTGGAGGAAGACCCTAGTTTAAGAGAGGTGGCCAGAGCTCATTGTACAGATATGTTAGAGCGTGGATATTTTTCTCACTATACACCTGAAGGAAAATCACCTTTTGACAGAATGGCTGAAGCAGATATCGCTTATAAATTTGCAGGAGAAAATTTAGCCTTGGCGCCTTCCACAAAACTTGCCATGAAGGGACTTATGAACAGCGCTGGGCATAGAGCAAATATTCTTTCGGAAAATTTCGGAAGAGTAGGGATAGGTGTAATTGATGGGGGAATTTACGGAGAGATGTTTTGCCAGGAATTTTCAGATTAATTTATGACTAATTTGCCCAACTTAGAATCTGGAGAAGTTAAAGATAAAAAAGTAATTCTAAGATATGAGTGTGATGTCAGACTTTCTGAAAGCGGAGAAATTCTAGATGAAACAAGGCTAGTTTCAGGCTTTTCTACTATAGAATATCTTCTTGATAATAATTGTGAAGTAATAATTATCGGTCATTTAAGACGCCCCGAGGGGTGGGATGAAAAATATAGTCTTCTTCCTGTTGCTAAATGGTTTGCCAAGGAATTTGAATCAAAAGAATCTGAAGTTGAATTAGGTAAATTTAAAGGCTGGAAGATTAAAGACCGGCTTATTTTGCTTGAAAATTTACGCTTCTTTAAAGAAGAAAAAGAGAACGAATCTAATTTTGCAAAAGAATTAGCAAGTCTTGGAGAGGTTTATGTTAACGAAGCATTTGGATCAAGTCACCGAGGGCACGCTTCTATAGTTGGAATTCCAAAGCTTTTACCTTCATTTCCGGGGTTTCATTTTACAAAAGAAGTAAGAGTCTTAGATGAGGTTGTTAATCTGCCAATTAACCCTCTTACTATTATACTAGGTGGAGCAAAGATGGAAACAAAGATTCCAATTGTTTCTAGAATGCATCAGATTGCTGATTATATTTTAATTGGAGGCAAAATTGCCGGCGAAGATAGAAGAAGAATTGAGGATGTAAGGAGTAGTAAGGCTAAAATTATAATTGCTGATTCTTCAGAGGATGGGAAGGATATTTCAAAAAAAACAGTGAGCGAATTTGAAAATATTATTTCTCAAAGCGGAATGGTGGTTTGGAATGGACCGATGGGATACATCGAGGGCGGATTTGAGCAAGGGACTCTTTCAATTGCAAAGGCTATTGTAAATAGTGGTGCATATAAAATCTCCGGGGGAGGGGACACTGTCGCTTTTTTAAATAAGCATAAATTATTTGATAAATTTGATTTTGTATCTATGGGGGGAGGAGCCATGTTAGAATTTTTATCTGGAGATTCACTTCCTGGTGTTGAGGCGCTACAAAATAGCTCTTGATGAATTTTGTACTTAGATTTATACTCTATAGATGACACCCCAAGACCTTAAAGATATTAGAAATATTACTGTATCGGGCCGAATCGCCTCTGGATCCACAACTCTTGCAAAACATTTAGCCGACACTCTCGGGTGGCGCCATGTAGAAGGCGGGGATATTTTTTGGGAAAGAGTAAGAGGAAGGCTTGGGCTTGATCCAAAAGACACAGATAAAAGACCGGATGATGAAGATAAAGTTTTTGATGAAGAGCTCAAAAAAATGTTAACAAATGATAAAAATCTGATTCTTGAGACTAAGCTGGCGGGATTTAATGCGCAAGATATCCCTGGTGTATTTAAAATTCTTGTAGTTTGTGAAGATTCTGCTGGGGAGGATCATATGGATATTAGAATAGATAGGCTTATTAATCGTGAACAGCAGTCATTAGAAAGTGCAAAACAAGAAGTAATTGAAAGAGAAAAAAACGATATAGATAAATGGAGGAGAATGTATGCCAATGGAGACGAGAATTGGATTTATTGGGATAGGAAATACTACGATTTTGTAGTTAATACCTATTCACATAATGCTGATGAAAGTCTTAATTTGGTTCTTGAACAGCTTGGTTTTTCAAAGAAAACTTCTTGAAATTAAGATTTCATAGTGGTAGAGTAGGCTAGTTCTACAGTTAACATTTATGAAGAGTCTAATAAAGTTAATATCGGGAATAATTTTTTTCATAATTATAGTTTCATCTTCTGCTCAAGCGCAGGTGATGGAAGTAACCACAAAACCTACGGAAAGTATCCCAATGCCTACTACCAGTCTAACTCCAAGTCCGGTTCCTGAAGCTGTCCAGTACCAGCTTCCATATCCTGGAATTCTTCCAGGAAGCCCCTTGTATTCAATAAAAATGATTAGAGATAGAATTATGGAGATTTTAATCTCAGATCCAGTAAAAAAATCCAATTTTTATTTACTTCAAGCTGATAAAAGAACAGCGAGCGCTTTAATGCTCTATGAGAAAAATGAAGACAAAACGGCAGAAACTACATTAACAAAAGCCCAAAAATATTTAGAAAAATCTTTAGTAAAAGCACAGGAGGCAAAAAATTCGGGCAAAGACGTCGGGGATATATTTGCAAGAATTAAAGATTCTTCATCAAAACAAAAACAGGAAATAGAAATAATTAGCGGAAAATCTAAGGAAAAAAAAGAATCTTTGAAAGATGACCTGGAAAAGGTAAAAAACATCGAAAAAAGTGCAGATCAACTTAAGCCGTAAAATATAGATTCTTAGAATAAATGTACTAATTTTTTACTCGGGTCTTTAATTTTTAATCATATTTTTATACCCGATTTTTCCCTGATTTTTCTCTTAATTTTGGTCCTGTTTAAAAATGAGGCTAGAAAAACGACTGATATTTTTTGATCTAGTATTTGTTAGTTGACACCCCACTGTTAGCGGCATATGATCGATCTTGGCACTAGATTTAGTGTCTGAACTTTAAGAATTTGCCCGAAGAAAAATAAGCTATGAAATGTCCATATTGCGGTTCCCGCGAAACAGAAGTAGTAGAAACCAGAGACAGTGAAGATCTTGAGACAATAAGAAGAAGACGAAATTGTGTTAAGTGCGAGAAGAGATTCACGACTTATGAAAGAGTAGAGAATGTTAATCTGGTAGTTATTAAAAAAGATGGACGACGAGAACAGTTTAATAGAGATAAACTAAGAAACGGAATTTCTAGATCCTGCGAAAAGACTACGGTATCAGTTGAAGACATTGAGAAGATAATAGTAGAAGTAGAAAGAGAATTAAGAGGAGCAGACTCGGTAGAAGTAGAAAGTAAAAAAATAGGGCAAATGGTGGCTGGAAGACTAAAGAAATTAGATAAAATTGCATATATAAGATTTTCGAGTGTATTCAAAAGATTTGTAGACATAGAAGACTTTGAAAAAGAAGTCAAAAAATTAATAAATTAAATTATGAAATTAGACGGTGTAAGACAAAAAGTATTTTTAGACAGATATTCTTTAAAAGATAAAGAAGGAAATCCCATGGAACAAACTCCAGATGAGATGTGGAGAAGAGTTGCTAAGGGAATTGCAGGACAGGAAAAGAAGGCTGACCAGAAGCATTGGGAGAAGAAATTCTATGATTCGATGGAAGGATTTAAGTTTCTTCCAGGGGGACGCATTTTAGCTGGCGCTGGAACTGGATTTGATGTCACATATTTTAACTGCTTTGTTATCCCATCTCCAAAAGATTCCAGGGATGGAATTTTAGATAATCTTAAGATAATGATTGAAATCATGGCAAGGGGCGGAGGAGTAGGAATCAATCTATCAAGTCTTCGTCCAAAGGGTTCTCGCGTTCGAAAAGTAAATGGTTTTTCATCTGGCCCTATGAATTGGGCAGAGCTTTATTCACTAGCCACAAAAGACATTGTTCAGCAGGGAGGATCTCGAAGGGGAGCTCTTATGCTCATGCTTCATGATTGGCATCCAGACATCGAAGAATTTATTACTGTAAAACAGGACCTAACTCGCATTAACGGTGCTAACCTTTCAGTTTGCGTAAGTGACGCATTCATGGAAGCTGTAAAAGCAGACGCTGACTGGGATTTGGAATATCCAGATCTGGATGACCCTAAGTATGATGAAAAATGGAATGGAGACCTTGAAGGCTGGAAAAAGCTTGGAGGAAAAGTCGTAGTTAAAAAAACAGTTAAAGCAAAATATCTTTGGGATTTAATTTGTACAGCTGCTTGGACTTCAGCAGAGCCAGGTCTTCACTTCCTTGACCGCTCAAACAAAAGATCAAACACAGCATATTTTGAAACTCTAATCGCTACTAACCCATGCGGAGAACAGCCCCTTGGAGCTTGGGCAGTTTGTAATTTAGGAGCTATGAATTTGTCTGCTTATGTAAATGAAAAAGGTGAGTTTGAATACACGAGATTTGGAAAAGATGTAAGAGTTGCGATGAGATTTTTAGATAATGTGATTGATGACACATACTACTTCTTTAAAGAGAATGAAAAAGTTGCAAAAGATATTAGAAGGACTGGTCTTGGAATTCTAGGATTAGCTGATGCTTTAATAAAAATGAAGTTAAAGTATGGAGCTCCTGAATCAGAAGCGACTATTAAAAAGATTTTCGAAACTTTAAGAAATGAAGCTTATGATGCATCAGCTGATATCGCAAAAGAGAAAGGCGCTTTTCCTAAATTTAACAAAGAAAAATATCTAAAGGGATACCACATTCAAAGACTTCCTAAGGAAATTCAAGCAAAGATTGCAAAAAATGGAATTAGAAATGCTGTTCTACTCACAATTGCTCCAACAGGAACCACAAGTTTGATTTCTGGAGTTTCTTCTGGGGTAGAGCCAGTTTATGAGTTTGAGTTTATCAGGCGAGATAGGCTAGGGGAGCACAAAATGTATCACCCTCTATATGAAGAGTGGAAAAAAGCCAATCCTGACGCCGAGAAACCTGGATACTTTGTTAGTGCAAATGATTTAACTCCAGAAGAGCACGTGACGGTTCAGGCAATTGCTCAGGAGTATATTGATTCTTCAATATCTAAAACTGTTAATGCTCCAAATGCTCATACTGTCGACGACGTAAAAAATCTCTACATGTCAGCATATGACAATGGGCTTAAGGGCGTAACTTATATGAGGGATGGAAGTCGCGAGGGAGTTCTATCCAGAGTAGAAGAGAAGAAAGAAGAAGTAAAAGTTCCGGATGTAGCTAACCACACAGTAAGAGCACCCCGTCCTATGATGATGGAAGGAGTAACGTATAAGACTCAAACTCCAGTCGGGGATACCTACATCACTCTTAATCATGATCAGAACAGAGAGCCATTTGAGATGTTTATAACTATCGGAAAAACAGGTTCTGATGTCGCAGCTATGGCTGAAGCATTGGGGCGCATGATTTCTCTTAATTTAAGTCTCGCAGGCAACCTGCCGCCGCGCGAGAGAATTAGACAAGTTATAAGTCAGCTGTCCGGAATAGGAGGAGCAAGAAGTGTGGGATTTGGAGAAAATAGAGTCAGATCTCTTCCTGATGCTGTTGCAAAAATATTAGCAAAGCAATATGCATTTAAAGTAAACGGTGTAGTAGAGGACAAATTAGTTCCGCCTTCAACTGCAAATGGTCATTCGGAAACACAGATCCCATTAACTGCAGATGCTCCGGTTGAGGAAAAATCTGAGCCACAGGAGGAAATATCAGTTCTTCAGCAGCTTCCTCTTCAAGAAGGAATCACAATTGACACAAAACCGAAGACTCACAACTTTGATATTTGCCCAGAATGCGGAACTTCAGCTTTTGTATTCGAAGAGGGATGCGGTAAGTGTTACGCTTGCGGTCATTCTGAATGCTAGTTTGTAAAGCAAGAGCTAATAGTTTATAGTTATTTTCAATAAGGAAAGGGTAAGTGAGGCGTAAATCCTCCACAGTGCCGCTACCGTAAAGTCCCGATTTAATCGGGATAAAGTCGGAAAACCACCTTATGTAGATTCTCGAGCAAGATTTTTTGGCGAACTTCTCGAGATCCTTACAGGATAACGAGGAGTTTTTTTATGGCAAAGAAATTAAAAATTATTTTAGGAATCTTTCTACTTCTATTAGTTTCGTTTTTAATTTTATTTTTTAAATTTTATCAAGATGAAATGGAATGGTATAGCCGTAATGGTTTGGTCCCGGTTAAGAATTCTACGATTACATCTACTGATATGCCGGTTAAGACAGAAACACATGTTTCATATTACGGAGCCGAAGGGAAGAATGCTCTAGAATTATTGGGGGAATATGAGCAATTTGAACAAGCATCCTCAGGATTGGTTATTTCTATAAATGGAAGAAGAGCTGAGGAAAAAAATAGAGAGTTTTGGGCTTTTTATATCAATGGGAAAACAGCAACTTTAGGGCCTGAAGATTACGTTACAAAGAAAGGAGATTTGATTGAATGGAAAATAGAAGAATATTAAATTTTGAAAAATTACTTTTACCTTTAATAATCATTGTATTTGGAGCAACTTTAAGGCTAATCCCGCACCCTGCAAATGTAGCGCCAATTGCTGCGATAGCTATTTTTGGAGGTGTATATCTTAATAAAAAATATGCTTTGGTTTTGCCGATTTTGGCTATGATTGTTTCAGATATTTTTTTGGGATTTAGTGTAAGTACGCCGCTTGTATATGCAAGCTTTCTTATTTCAGGGGTAATTGGTTTATGGTTAAAAAATCACAAACATTTACCTTTAGTAATAGGCGCAACACTAGCTTCATCGATAATCTTTTTTCTGTTAACAAATTTTAATTTTTGGTACGTGACATCTTTATATCCAAAGACATTCGATGGAATGATTCAGGCATATTTTATGGCGTTGCCATTTTTCAGGAACACAGTAATCGGAGATTTAATTTACGTAGGTTTGTTTTTTGCAAGCTTTGAAGTGATATTAAAATTATCAAAGGAGTTCTATGGCAGGACCAATTTATACAAAAACAGGGGATAAGGGAAAAACCTCATTATTTGATGGTAAGAGAGTTTTAAAATCAGATAAAAAAGTTGAGACTTACGGCACGATTGATGAGTTGAACTCTGCGATTGGTGTAGCTTCAGCTTTTATTAAGATAGCCTCAGTAAATAAGGAGTTAGAGGAAATTCAAAATGATCTTTTAGAAATCGGTTCGTCGCTGGCTGTTTCTTCTACATTACCAGCTCCGCAGATTGCAAATCGTCCTAAAGAGTTTGAAGTTTTAATTGATAAATTGACTAAAGAAATGCCACCTCTTAGTCAATTTATTTTGCCGGGCGGTGGAAAGGGCGGATCTCTTATTCATGTTGCACGTACGATAGCTAGGAGGGCTGAAAGACGTATCGTAGATTTAAATAGAACTGAAGAGATAGACAATACTATTATTGTTTATTTAAACCGTTTATCAGATTTATTGTTTACCATTGCCAGATTTGTAAATTACAAAGAAAAGAAAAAAGAAAAAATCTGGAGGAAAAAATGAGCCCTGATGTTAAGCCGTTGATTCCAGATTTGTCTCGTGAAATAGCGAACAGAAAATATTCACATGCTGACAGAAGAATAAACGGGAGCTTAGCGACAGTTGTTTTGGTAAATTCATTAGTAGGTGTTCCGTCTGTAACTCCAGCTGATATAAATATTTCACTTGGCGCTCCAGTTGGAGTGGTTGAAGCTAGCTTAGGTGATTATCAAAAGCCTGATTTGAAAACAGTTGTAATCTTCGATCAGGGTTTACGATTTCCGCCTTCAAACACACCTGGTATAACAAGCGAAATAGAGGCTCCAATTTTTGCTACCAAAGAAGCAGGTTCTGATCCAAGTAAGCGTGCTGCTGCATACGACTTTAATTTAGATGTTATTGCGAGAGAAAGTATAAAAAGTGTTGAAGATCCTGTGCTTAGACAGCTAAAGTTAGAGGAGCAAAAAAGATATGTTAAAACTCAAGTTGAAACTCTTTTGGGAGAAAAAATGCATGTTCTTTTGAGAATTACCCGATATGACATTAAGGATGGAAAGTTTTACGGAGAAGATATGCCTGGTCCTGCAATCGAGTCTTTTAAAAGAGGAAGGGATCACAGGAGATTGCATGGAAATTCCGTAGATCATAAAAGAGAAGATGCAGAGATAGATGGAATCGAATTAATTGAATCAAGAATGGCAGAGGTTGAAATTGGAGATGAGGAGTTTTTTGCTTCCCCTCCAGGAGGAACTTATCCTGGGAATTTTTACGATATTGCAACAAAAAAAGTAGATGAGAGAGGGGAATATGTGGAATTTAGGCGATATAGTTCAGGTTTAAGTTATGAAGAATACAGAGATTTTTACAGAGAAATGGGTGCTGAAACTCCCGATGATCCATCTGACGCATTTTTCTTGAGTACTCCGATTCAAATTAAAGATTCTAGGTTTCAGGATGCAGACGCTTTGCACGCATATTTACATCGAGATCATGAGTATATGGAAAGAGAAGAGTTTGATCAAATCATGCGCTTCTCAAGTGGAGTAGTAGAAAATTATGCTGCAAATCCTACTCTTTTTAACCTTAGAGCGGCGATTAATAAGGCTGATGAGGTAAGAAAAATGCGTAAAGAAGGGATAGAAGTTGTCATGAGTTACAGTGCTATTGATCTTAATCGAGAAATTATGGCTCTAGGTTCTCAAAAGGTAGACATAGAAAACCTGCCCTGCGGCAACCTGAATTTAAATGAAGCTGATGGACCGGCTGATACAGTAAGTGCATTTGACAGGAGTTATGAATTTGATGCAGTGGGAGCTTGCGTATCATGTGGCAGGGAGGGTATGCTCGGCCCATGTGGATTGTGTGAGCCGTGTGATGCAAAAGCACGAAGAGATCAGAAAAAACTCAAATAGCTGTTAGTTTTTTGTAATGATTATTTCAAGCCCCAGAGCTTTATTGTGATAATATAGTTATATGAATGAAGATCAAAATTTGATACCTAAAATTCCTGCCGCGCCAGTTCCATCTGAAGCAGAAAAGCTAGCTAGAGCTGAAATTGCGCAAGCTGATGACTTCACACAGGCAACACATCAACTGCCTGTGATTGCAGATGAGCTTTCGACGTTTATAAAGCCAGTAGCTCAACCCGAGCATTCGCTTGAGGGAACAGGTGCGATGCAAACTCCCGCAAAGCTCTCTACGGTAGATGGATCTGGAATTAGTTTACCTGATGGTTTTGGTACACCTGAAGCTGCAATCGCTGCAACAAAAGGAAAAGCTACTGAAGGATCAACGGGTGCTGGTTTAGTATACGAAAGACAAATAGAAAGAAAGGCAGCTTAACTATGATAGGAAATCCTTTCGCATTAATGTTTAACCTCATGTTGGCCATATTAATTCTTGGCCTTCTTTCTGCTGTAATCGGGGGGATCAGTTATTTGCTAGCTCTTAGATATAAATTTAGAAATAGAGAAAAAGCTTCTCTTGATTCAACTTTACTCCAGATTGCACTGCCACGTGACAACGAGATAAAAATTGATGCTGCAGAGCAATTGTTTGCAAGCTTTGCCTCATTACACAAGAGCGGAAAACCACAATGGCTAGTAGATCAGCCGGTTCTTTCTTTTGAAATCGTTGGAATGCCTGGAGATATTAGATTTTTTGTTTCTGTCCCAAATAAATATAAAGATTTTGTGGAAAAACAGATTAACGGAGCCTATCCTGATGCTGAAATAAAAGAAGTTACTGAAAAAACCTCTTTAAAAGAAGGGTTTGTGGTCGGAAATGATTACAATATTTTCGGAGAAAATTCTAAAGTGGCATTTGCTCAGTTAGGGCTAAAGAAATCTAATTATGAGCCAATTAAAACTTATAAAGAATTTGCTGTAGATCCGCTTTCGACCATCACTTCAGTATTAGCGAAAATGACAGAAGGGGAGGGAGCAGCTATACAAATTCTTGTTTCTCCGGCTGAATCAGGATGGAAGAAGTTAGGTAAAGATCACGTCTCTCATACTAAGAAAGAAGAGGCAAATCCTGAAACCGCTAAGTATTCAGTGGATGCAAAAGAACTTGAGTCAATTGAATCAAAAGTCAGTAAGCCCGGATTTAATACAGTTATTAGGTTAGTTGTTGCGTCATCAACTAAGGAAACAGCTGAAGCTCATTTAAGTAATATTAAAAATGCTTTTAGTCAGTTTAATGGTCATAATTCTTTCACAAAAGTTTCGGTTAAAAGACAAAAAGCATTTATGGATGATTTTATATACAGATATCATCAGAGACGCGGTGCTCCTTCAATTCTTAGTTCTGAAGAACTAGCTACAATTTTTCATTTTCCAAATAAGTCTGTGTCGACCCCGCATATTTACTGGGTTAGTTCTAAAAGAGCACCAGTTGCCGCACATGTTCCAACAACCGGTCTTTTCTTAGGGAAGAGCGTTTATCGTGGATTATCACGGGATGTTTATGTAGAGAGGGATGATAGAAGAAGACATACTTATATTATCGGAAAAACCGGAACCGGAAAAACAGAATTTTTAAAACAAATGATTCTTCAGGATATAAAAAACGGAGAGGGAGTAGGAGTAGTAGATCCTCATGGAGATCTTATTGAAGATATATTGCAAATGATTCCTCCAGAGCGCGCAGAGGACGTAATTTTATTTGACCCTTCAGATACAAGCAGACCAATGGGACTTAATATGTTAGAAGCTGATACTGAAGAAGAAAAGCACTACGTTGTTTCTTCTATAGTGGGGCTTATGTATAAGCTTTATGATCCGAATAAAACTGGTATTATCGGACCCCGTTTTGAGCACGCGATTCGTAACGCGATGCTTACAGTTATGAGTAGAAAAGGAAGCACATTTATCGAGGTCGTTCGCGTTCTAACTGATGCAAATTTTGTTCAGGAACTTCTTCCTCACGTTCAGGATCCAATTGTTAGACGTTACTGGACAGATCAGATTGCACAGACTTCAGACTTCCATAAGTCAGAGGTTTTGGATTACATCGTTTCAAAGTTCGGCCGTTTCGTTACAAATAAAACTATGAGAAATATTATTGGCCAATCTGAATCGGCATTTAACATGAAGTATGTAATGGACAATCAGAAGATTCTTCTTATAAATCTCTCAAAAGGAAAGATTGGAGAAGAGAACTCAAGCTTCTTAGGTTTGATTCTTGTCCCAAAGATTCTAATTGCAGCTATGAGCAGGCAGAATATGCCGATGGAGCAAAGAAAAGACTTTTTTCTCTACGTTGACGAGTTCCAGAATTTTGCTACCCCTGACTTTGCCCAGATTTTATCAGAAGCACGAAAATATCGTTTGGATTTAATTGTGGCAAATCAATTTATAGGGCAAATGGAAGAAGAAGTTAAAAATGCTATTTTTGGAAACGTAGGTACACTGGCTGCTTTCCGTGTAGGAGTAACTGATGCAAATTATCTTCAACACGAATTTCAGCCTACATTTTCAGAAGCAGATCTTATAAACATTGATCGTTTCAATTGTTATATGAGAACTGTAGTAAACGGTGAGCCAGTTCCTCCATTTTCTCTTGATACCACAAAAGATATGGAACAAGAGCAAGCTGCTAAGAATCCAAGAGTTGCAGAATTAATAAAAGAATTATCAAGGTTAAAGTATGGAAAAGATGTGAACGTAATAGAGCAGGTAATAGGTCAACGCGCCCAACTATAATGATGTGGGCTAGCTTGGGATCGAACCAAGGACATCTACTTTATAAGAGTAGCGCTCTACCACTGAGCTACTAGCCCGAATGGAGAGTATTATAACATTTCCAACCTGAAATTTGCCTGGGGTTAAATTAAAGCTCTGAGAGGACTTGGGATTCTGAGGCTCTATCCGGAACGTATTCTAAGTATCTTTCTGTAGTAGATAATCTCTTGTGACCTAATATTTTTGAAAGTAAAACAATTGAAGCTCCATGTTTTAAGTGATGAGCCACAAAAGTATGTCTTAAATCATTTACCTTCGCATTTTTAATCTCAGCTAATCTAAAGTATCTTTCAACTGAAGTTCTAATGTTTCTAATTAAGAAGGGCTTTCCTGATTTAGTAATAAACAAATGATCTTCTGTTACTTTTGGACGAATATCCAGATACCTTTTTAAGGCTTCCTGAGCCCTTTTATTAAGGGGAACTAGGCGTTCGCCGTGTTTCTCCATTGCCGGGATATGAAGTGAGTCTTTTTGAATGTCTGAAAGACGTAGTGCTGTTAATTCTCCGATTCTGATACCTGTTTGAAGTAATAATTCAATAATTGCCGACATTCTAGCATCATTTCTAGCTGCATCACGTAGCGCTCTATATTCAGTTGGAGTTAAGATTCTAGGAGGAGCAAGCTGATATTTAGGATGTGCGACTAATAGAGAAGGGTCATCAGTGATGAATTCATTGATTTTTAAAAACCTATAAAAAGTTCTCGTAGAATTAATTTTTCTGGAAATTGACTTAGGAGTGTAGCCGTCGTTATTCATTTTAGCTAAGAAAGCTTCAATGTCTTCCTTAGAGACATCATGAACATGCTGTCTTTCAAGCTCATTTAAGAAGCCAACAAGCTGCTCGATGTCTTTTCCGTATGCTACAATTGTAGAGGTCGAATGACCTTTATCTTTTAAAAAACTTTTGAACTGCGAACTGGCATCAGCGAGTTTTATTTGATTCATAATGGCCTATAATATCACAGTTCTGAGCTCGTAGTCAACTATGAAAAAAATATTTTTCTTAATCTCAATTGCTATCTGTATTCTGATAATTAACGCACTTCTACGCTCAATTTATGACTTATGGAACAAACAGGACTTAGTTGTTACCGCTGAAAATGATTTAAGAAGAGAAAAAAAGGAAAATGAGAAATTAAAGCAGCAATTGGTCTTAGTGCAAGATGAAAATTTTGTAGAGACTGAGGCTAGAAATAAGCTTTTTATGGTTAAACCTGGAGAATCGGGAGTAATAGTTCCATCAGAATTGATCCAGAAGAAAGAGAAAAAAGAAGTTGAAAATATTCCAAACTGGCAAAAATGGGTGAAATTATTTAAAAATTAAGATTCTTTTATTTTAATTTCTGTTTCAACTGCTGGTTTGTCGAATAAATTTGAAGCAGATCCACCCCGCAGGAATAATTCCATGAATCGGTCGGTGTGCCCTGAAGAGCCTGGTGCAAAAGCTAATTCTCCCTCGTGAATATTAAAAGTGCCGTCAGTATACGTAGCTACATGTTTTTTACCGTTAACCTCAACTGTTAGCATTTGTCCTGGTTTATATTTAGCCTCAGATGAGTAGATAGATGTTTTTATATTTCCATAACCATCAATTGAGGCGATAACATTTTTAGGAGCATCGGGAATGATGCTTACACTTTCAGGAGTTCCTATGAAAGACTTATCTCCTTTAATCATTTTGGCTACAGGAAAGGGATATTTATCTCGGCTTCGGAACTGTGAGCCTTCATTTTCAACAATTACATGATGGAATTTATCAATAAACGGCTTTATAAATGAGAAATTATAGCCTGCATTTATTCCTACTAACTCAAATCCATTTTTTAGTTTTGCATACATCAGAACTTCTCCTTTATTATTTTTTTGAGCGTGTTTCTTATCTTTTCTTGGAGCAGTATTAGAGAAAATGTAAGTTTTTTTTAGGTTTGGAGTAAGTGCTACTTGGTAAATCCAAAAACCGGTATTAACTGTAGAGAAGGGTGGTGTGGACTGAGTATGAATATATACATCGGGGATAAGGTTTCGAAGTCTAATGATAACCTCTGTAAATGCCGGATCACCTGTTCCGTAATCTGAAATTAGAATTAAAGTTTTATCCACAGCCGTTAAATATACCAAAAATAAATTAAAAAAGGAAGCCTAAGCTTTCCTGTATGGTGGCGGCGGCGGGGTTCGAACCTGCGACCATTGCCTTATGAAGACACCGCTCTACCACTGAGCTACGCCGCCTAGCGTTGCTTGGGACAAACCTCACGGTTTTTCCCAACGATTTCCCTTTGTGGTTGCGCGACAGCGGAACTCATCAAGTACGCTGTAACCGCGCATGTATTTTAACATGTTAAGTAGGCTTAATCAAACTTACGGGAGTTTGCCCTGAGGCTGTAAAGCTGGTATAATACGCTAACGCGCGGGGTAGTGTACAGTGCACGTGAGGCTCATAATCTCACAGGCTAGGCGCAACTCCTAGCCCCGCAACACAGTCTAGGCTCGCAATTGCGAGCCTATTTTATATAATACGATTATGGATCAATTTAAAAATAAGAAAATTGCGGTAATTGGGGGAGGGTTAGAGGGAAAATCCTCTGTAGAATTTTTCAAAAGAAATGGCGCAGATGTAGAAATTCGAGATCAGAATCAGGGCGAAGATTATTTAGAAGATCTTGAAAAGTTTGATTTAATAATTCGTTCTCCGGGTGTTAAATTATCAGATCTTGAAGGAAAAGTTGATAGAAAAAAGATCTCTTCTCAGACAAAAATTTTTATGGATCTTTGTCCGTGCGCAGTAATTGGTGTGACTGGAACAAAGGGAAAGGGAACTACCTCGAGCTTAATATATGAAATGCTTAAGGCGGAGGGCAGGGATGCATATTTAGGGGGAAATATTGGTGTTCCGCCGTTAGATTTTTTAGAAAAGCTTACTTCAAATTCATGGGTGGTTCTTGAAATGAGCTCATTTCAGCTTGCAGATTTAGAAAAAAGCCCTCACATAGCAGTGATGCTGATGGTGACTTCGGAGCATATGGATTATCACAATGATATTAATGAATATGTGGAGTCGAAGCGAAACATTTTAAGCCACCAGACAGAAAATGATTTTGCAATCGTAAATAGAGATTATCCGCCAAGCAATGAATCTGATATTTTGACTGAAGGAAAAGTTTATTATGTATCCCGGGAGCGGGAAGTAGAGGAGGGGTGTTTTGCGTTAGGAAACCAGGTAATTCTCAGAACAAACGGTAACTCGATACCTATAATCGATACCCGGGAACTTCTTTTAAGAGGAGATCATAACCAGGAAAATGTCTGTGCTGCAACAATTGCTGCTTATCTAGCAGGAGTTAGGGTTGGAACCATAATTAAGACCCTGCAGTCATTTAAAGGTCTGGAGCATAGGCTTGAATTAGTAGCTAAAATAAATGGAGTCGAATACTATAATGATTCATTTTCTACAACGCCTGAAACGGCAATTGCCGCGATAAAATCTTTTAAAAATCCTGAAATTTTAGTGCTTGGGGGGTCTACGAAGAATAGTGATTTTGCAGAGTTAGGAAAAGTAATAGGGGAAGCAGAAAATATAAAAGCAATAATTCAAATTGGCGAAGAATGGAACAGGATAAAAGCAGAAATTAAAACAGTTAGACCCGAAACTCTAATAATAGAAGGAGCTAAAAATATGGAACAGGTAATTACCGCAGCTTCTAAGATTGCTGTTTCTGGAGATGTTGTTATTCTTTCACCTGCAGCTGCATCTTTTGATAAATTTAAAAATTATAAAGACCGCGGAAATCAGTTTAAGGAACAAGTATTTAAATTAAAAGAAAATTCCGCACAATGAAGCCCTCACTTAAGATAATTTCAAAAGATAAATCTGCAAGAGCAGGAGTAATAAAAACTCCACATGGGGATGTTTTGACACCTGCATTTTTTCCAGTAGGCACAAAAGGGACTCTTAAGAGTATAACTGGAGCGCAAATTAGAGAGATTGGTCCTCAAGCGGTTCTTGGAAATACATATCATCTTATGCTTCAGCCAGGAGAGGAAATGGTGGCTAAGATGGGAGGTCTTTCTAGGATGATGGATTGGAATGGTCCCACATTTACTGACAGTGGTGGATTTCAAGTTTTTTCTTTGGGAGTTGGTCTTGAAAAACCAGGAGTGAAGTTCTTAAAAGAAGATACGGCCACAAATATTGAAGAGTCTAAGCCTCGTTTGAATAAGATCACAGAAGATGGAGTAGAGTTTCAATCTCATATTGATGGATCAAGGCATAAATTAACTCCAGAAAGCTCGATTGAAATTCAAGAAAAACTAGGCGCAGATTTAATTGTCGCATTTGATGACTTAGAATCGCCAACATACTCTAAAGCTGAAACAATGAAAAGTCTGGAGCTTACAGAAAAGTGGCTCTTAAGGTCACTAAAGGCCCAAAAGACGCACGATCAGCTTATGTATGGAGTAACTCATGGTGGGCAATTTGAAGATCTTCGTAAAAAGAGCGCGAAGTTTGTAAATGAACATTTCGATGCGATTGCACTTGGAGGCGCACATGCTTCTAAGAAAAATCTTTATGAAGTAGTCGAATGGACAGTAGAGGAATTAGATGAAGAAAAGCCAAGACATTTGCTGGGAATTGGAGAAGTGGATGATATTTTCGAAGCAGTTGAGCGAGGAATTGATACTTTTGATTGTGTAATTCAAACAAGACTTGGACGAATGGGACATGTTTTTGTGAGTCCAAAAGAGGGAAATGTAAAAAATAGATTTAGATTTGATATCACAAAATCTAAATTTGCTTCTGACCTAAAACCAATTGATCCTAATTGTGATTGCTATGTTTGCAAAACTTATCCGAGAGCATACATAAACCACTTGTTTAGAAGTAGGGAATTGCTAGCTTACACATTAGCCTCATATCATAATGTCTATTTCGCTGTAAGTTTGACCAATAAAATAAGACAATCTATCATCGATGGAAAGTTTGCCTCCCTCAAAAAATCCTGGATTTAATGCTATAATCCTCTCATGGATAAGAAAAAGGTTTACAGTGGAATTCGTGCGACAGGACGCCTTCATTTAGGCAATTATTTTGGTGCCGTAAAAGGAATGCTTGAGCTTCAGGATCAATATGACTGCGTATTCTCAGTTGTTGATCTTCATGCCATAACGACCCCATATGATCCTAAAAGCTTACAGCAAAACGTAAAAGATGTAGTATTGGATTATCTAGCAGCAGGACTTGATCCTGAAAAATGCTTGATTGAAATCCAGAGTAGGGTACCAGAGCACACTGAGCTTGCTTATCTTTTATCTACAATTTATCCGGTGAGTCGCCTTGAAGACCTGCCGACTTATAAAGATAAAAAAGCCCAATATCCAAAATATGTAAATATGGGACTTTTATATTATCCAGTTCTAATGGCAGCGGATATTATGCTTTATAAAGCTGAGCTTGTTCCTGTTGGGATTGATCAGGAGCCTCATTTGGAAGTGACTCGAGAGATAGCTCGTAAGTTTAATTCGGTTTATGGACCTACTTTTCCAGAGCCAGAGAGGTTTAAAACATTTGGTGAATATATCCCGTCCCTTATGGGGGAAGGGAAGATGAGTAAGACAGTTGAGGGTTCTTCCATACTTTTAACTGATAGTTTGGAGGAGATAAAAAGAAAGATTGCAGCTGTTCCCACTGATTCAGGAACAGAAGGCGGAGATCTTCCAAAAACTGGCGGAGTTGCAGCATTATTTAGTTTCCTAAAGCTATTTAATCACGCAGATTTGTACACTAAATATGAACAGGATTATAAAGCAGGTGCTATCAGATATTCTGAAATGAAAGCTGATGTTGCTCAGGCAATTTTTGATGTTCTAGATCCGATTCAGCAAAAAAGAAAAGAAATAGAAAGCACCTTTAATCTTGAGCGCATGATAAATGATCACACTAATATTTGCCGGGAAGTAGCCGCCAAAACACTTTTAGAAACAAAACAAAAAATGGGCCTCGTTTAGCTTTAAATTTAAGCCCAAGTGTGATATACTTTTTCATCAATGGCAGCAGGCAGAAAAACAAAGAAAACGCTTTTCCCCAAGCTTAATAAAAAAGTAAAGAACTGGAAAAATCTTCTTATCTATGGATCTGTTTTTATTTTCCTAGGACTTCTGTTTATAGGTGTGAATCAGCCTACAGCTACTCAAGATTCAGTTCCTTTGTCACAAGCGATTCAGGAAGTTAAAAGAGGAAACGTAAAAGAGATTGAGGTTCATGATAATAAGCTTGTTTTAAAGCTTGACGATAAAAATGTAGAAGCTTTTAAGGAGCCGGGTTCAAATGTATATACTCTTTTTAAGGATGCAGGAGTGGATCTAAGTAAAACAAAGGTAAGTATTAATGATAAAACCACATTAAATAACTGGATTAGTATTTTTGCATCTCTTCTTCCGATTCTTTTAATGGTAGGTTTCTTCTACTTTATTTTTAGACAGGCTAGAGGAGCGCAGGATAGCGTATTCTCTTTTGGTCAATCAAAAGCTAAGCTTTACAGTAAAGATACTCCAAAGATTTCATTCGCAGACGTAGCTGGAGTTGATGAGGCTAAAAAAGAACTAGAGGAAATAGTAGACTTCTTAAAAAACCCAGGTAAATATAAAAGTATTGGCGCAAGAACTCCAAAAGGAGTTCTTATGATTGGACCTGCTGGAACTGGAAAAACACTTCTAGCTCGTGCTACAGCTGGAGAGGCAAACGTTCCTTTTTTCTCAATTGCAGGATCAGAATTTATGGAAATGTTGGTCGGAGTTGGAGCAAGTCGAGTTCGTGATTTGTTTGGAACAGCTAAGAAAAGTCAGCCTGCAATTATTTTTATAGATGAAATTGATGCAATCGGAAGACAAAGGAGCTCTGGATTTATGGGAGGACATGATGAGCGCGAACAAACATTGAATCAGATTTTGGTCGAGATGGACGGATTTTCTCCAAATGAACAATTGGTAGTTATGGCTGCAACTAATAGACCTGATATTTTGGATCCTGCACTCGTTCGTCCGGGTCGTTTTGATCGCCGTGTTGCTTTAGAGCTTCCAGATGTAGAGGGAAGAAAAAATATCTTACAAATTCACGCTAAGAATAAGCCAATGGATGTGAAAGTGGACTGGGATAAAGTAGCGAAGAGAACTGTCGGATTTTCAGGAGCAGATCTGGAAAATATGCTTAATGAAGCCGCGATTAGAGCTGCAAGAAATAACAGAAAAAAGGTAGATATGTCAGATCTTGAGGAAGCAGCTACCAAGGTAAAGCTAGGCCCTGAAAAGAAAAGACTTCAAACAGATATGGATAGGAAAATGACAGCGTATCATGAAGCAGGACACGCATTGGTGGGTTGGGAAATGCCTCACATAGATCCAATTCATAGAATCTCAATTGTCTCTAGGGGAATGAGTCTTGGGCATACTATGACAGAGCCAATTGATAGAGTTCATGAAACTAAGTCACATCTTATTGAGGAAATCGCGATGATGCTTGGAGGCCAAGCTGCTGAAAGAATCGTATTTAATGACATCACAACTGGAGCATCAAATGATATCGAGAGAGCGACAAATATAGCGCGAGCTATGGTTATGAGATTTGGAATGAGTAGTCTTGGACCAGTTACTTTAGAGGTTCAAAAAGAAAGTCCATATGACACAGATAGTCTTTCTCCTGAAATGCAGGCAAAAGTAGATAATGAGGTTAAGAAGATTATTGATGAGGGGCTAGAAGAGGCGACTAAGGTTCTTAAGAGACTAAGAAAAAAGCTGGATTTATTAGCTGAAGAGCTTCTAAAACAGGAGACAATAGAGTCTGAAGGATTTGAAAAGCTAATAGGACCTAAAAAAATGCTTCCGGGCCATAAGCCTGCCATCCTCCCAATCGAAGCCTAATACCTCTTGACAATTGAGTAAAAAAGTATAACAATTGCGTCAGTGAAGCAATTCGACAAAATCGGCCTTATTAAACATGCTTGGGAGCTAGTTAAAAAGAACGCTAAATTAGTAGCGCTTTTAATGGTGGCTTTTGTGGGCTATCAAATAATTCAAGGAGTAGTTCAGGGATTTTTTGGAGAAGGCATGCTCGCTTCATTAGTATCTTTAGGTTTTACTGTTTTAACTCTTTTCTTCCAAATTGGATTCATTAAGATAATCTTAAAGCTAATTGACGGTCATAAAGCTGAAATTACTGAGTTATGGGCATATCCTCAGTATCTTCTTAGGATGATTGGAGCCACAATCGTTTATACGATAATTGTGGCTATAGGATTTATTTTATTAATAATTCCTGGAATTTATCTGGCGTTAAGGCTTCAATTCTATAGTTATTACATAGTAGATAAAAACGCAGGAGCAATGGATTCACTTAGAATGAGCTGGAAAGCAACTGATAAGAATGTAATTAATATATTCTTATTTATGCTTTTAATAATCGGAATAAATATTCTTGGGGCCTTAGCTTTAGTGGTTGGACTTCTAATTACTATTCCAGTTTCATTTATCGCAGTTACTCTTCTTTATAGAAAACTCTCCGCTTAAGTTTATCTCCAAACTTGCTATAATCCAACTATGTCAAAGCTCGTTTTAGTTGATGGTAATGCTATAGTTCACCGAGCGTATCATGCGCTTCCTCCGCTTCACAAGACTGAAGATGGTCAATTAACTAACGCAGTATACGGCTTTTTCTCAATGGTTTTAAAGATTACTGCAGATCTTGCTCCAGATCATCTAATTGTTTGCTTTGATCGTGCGGCTCCTACTTTTAGAAAGCAAATGTTTTCAGGTTATCAGGCGACAAGACCAAAGATGGATGATGGTCTTTCAAATCAATTTAAGATAATTAGGGAGGTTTTAGATAAGGTTAAAATATCTGTTTTTGATCTTGATGGGTATGAAGCAGATGATCTTATCGGAACTTTAGCAAAACAGGCTGCAGAAGAGAATAAAGAAAACCAAGTAATAATTGTAACAGGAGATCGTGATTTACTTCAGTTGGTTAATTCTCAGGTTTTAATACTTGCTCCAATAATTGGAGTTACGAAAATGATTTTATTTGACTCCGATAAAGTAAAAGAAAAATATGGAGTTGATCCGTCTCATTTTGTAGATTATAAAGCGCTCATTGGGGATAATTCTGATAATTATCCTGGGGTTGGGGGGATTGGTCCAAAGACAGCTGTAGATTTAGTAAATAAATTTGGAACACTTGAGGAGATTTATGAGAATTTAGGAGAGGTGAGTCCTAGAATTTCTGAAAAACTTGCAACTGACGCAGAGCAAGCAGTTATGGCTAAAAAACTTGCAATGATTGAAGTAAATGCGCCGATTCATCTTAAGTTTAACAATTGTGAAGTTAAGAGTATAGATCGAGAGGCTTTACTTTCTTCGTTTGAAAAGCTAGATTTTAATAGTCTAATTACGAGATTTAAATTAGATCAAAAACCGAAAGTAGAAAAACCTAAAAAAACAGAGCCTAGTAAAGATCAATTAGGATTATTATGAAGGTTGCAATAGTACACGATTACATTAAGGAGTATGGAGGCGCTGAGCGCGTGTTGGAGTCATTACATAATGTATTTCCAAATGCTCCAATTTACACTTCTGTCTATTTGCCTAAATATCTTGGGCCTCACAAAGAGCGATTTGAAAAGTTTGATATCAGGACTTCCTGGGCTCAAAATCTGCCATTTAAAGCAAAACTTATTAGCCCACTTCGCTTAATTGCTCCTCTAATTTTTGATTCTATGGATTTTTCTAAATATGATGTGATTATTGTTTCTGCGACTGGAGCATATAATCCAAATTTTATAAATAAAAAGAACGCGAAAGTTATTTGTTATTGTCACACGCCGCCTCGTTATTTATATGGTTATGAGACAGCTAGGAATTGGAGAAAAAATATAATTACTAGAGTAATTGGCTCTCTTTCTATTCATTTTCTTAGGATCATTGACCATAGGTCTTCACAAAATGTTGATCAATTCATAGCTAATTCTAATAATACAAAAGCTAGAATTGAAAAATTCTACAGAAAAGATTCAGTTGTTATTTATCCTCCAGTAGAAGTTTCAAGTGGCGCCGTAGAGAAGGGGGATTATTACTTAGCTGGAGGAAGAATTGCTAGGGCAAAACATCCAGATCTTATAATGCGAGCATTTCTTAAAAATGGACTTCCTTTGAAAGTTTTTGGAAAAAGTTTTGGAGGATATGAAAAAGAAATTGCAGATTTATTAAAAGAAAAAGGATCGAATGTTGAATATCTAGGGGAGATAAGTGACACTGAGAAAGACAAATTAATGAAGGGTGCAAAAGGCTTTATTTTTGCCTCACTTGATGAGGATTTTGGGATAATTCCAGTTGAATCTATGATGAATGGGACTCCGGTTATCGCTCATAAATCAGGCGGAGTAATTGAGACTGTAGTAGAGGGAAAAACCGGGGTATTTTTTGACGACCTAACAATTGAAAGTATAAACAGTGCGATCAAAAAATTTGAAAAAATAAAGTTTAATGCTTCGGAACTACAAAAACACGCAGATAAATTTAGTAAAAAAAGATTTGAAAAAGAGATAAAAGATTTTGTTGACAAAGTTACAAGATAGAGCTATAAACTCCTAATGTCAGATTTAGAAAGAGATGTTCCTAGGGCAGTAAAGTGGATTGAATTAATTGTCCCAAATGGAACCCCAGAATTTAAAATAAGGAGAAGAACTCAGATGGTAGCGAATTATCATTTTGAAGGGGCAATAATTGAGGCTATGGATGTGTTTGGTACAATTGCTATGTCGACAGTAAGTATAGAAGCAGTTAGGCCAGAAAGAGTAGGCGCTTTAAATCTTAAAGAAGAAAGAATAGGAAGAATAGTTGATGCTCTAAAACCGGTCATAGAGGATGTAGAAGATGCCTGAATTACCAGAAGTAGAAACAGTTAAATTGGGACTCCAAAAATATTTAAAAGGTCATAAATTTGTTGATGTTGAAATATTATCTAAGGGAATATTTGATGGAGATCCGAAAGATATAATAGGCTCAAGAGTTATTGAAATTAAGCGTTTTGGTAAAGGCTTGGTAATTGATTTGGATAATGGTAAAAGTTTGGCCATACATATAAAACTAACTGGACAAGTTATCTATAGAGATCCAAAAACGGCGAAAGTTCCAGTAAGTCCTCAAAAAGTAAAAACTCTTCCAAATAATGCGACTAGAATTATCTTTAAGTTAGATCGCGACGCAATTTTATATTTTAATGATCTTCGCAAGTTCGCATGGATAAGAGTTCTTCCTACAGAAAAAGTAATGGAAATGCCATTTTTTAAGAATATGGGACCTGAGCCATTTAAAGATTTAACTTATGAGAAGTTTGAAAAGATAATCAGTAATTCAAAGATTGTCGTTAAGCCTTTAATTATGGATCAAACAAGAATTGGGGGAATTGGAAATATTTATGCAAATGACGCGTTGTTTTTAGCGAAAATTGATCCCAGAAGACGCGCTAATACGTTAATTTTGCCTGAAATAAAAAAACTTTATGACGCAGTTTTAAGTGTTATGGAGAAAAGTATGAAGTACGGTGGCGCATCGGAGCTAAATTTTGTAAATGTGATGGGACAGGAGGGAGAATATCAAATGCATTCTCTTGTCTATGGGAAAAAAGGAAAGCCTTGTTCTAATTGTAAAAATGAAATTAAGAAAATATTCCTAGGAGGACGGGGAACTTTCTTTTGTCCCACCTGCCAAAGCTAAAGCTTAGGCGATTGCGGGCAGGGAGAATTGTCAGAAATAATCTTCCCTTATTGACTGTTTTAGGGGATTGGAATAGAATTAGTGCTAACAAAGTACCCTTTAGGGTCTTTTTTTAAGCTTATTTATGGGTTCAAACTATACAGATAAGGTCGTAATCTCGGTCGGAGGATCTCTTATTTACCCCGACGGAGGAATTGACACTAAGTTCCTCGAAAAGCTTAATAAGTTCGTAAGAGAACAGTTGGCGGCAAATCCTAACCGCCAATTTTTTTTGATAACAGGAGGAGGAACTATCGCTCGTCATTATAGAGATGCAGGAGCAGAAGTAATAAAACATGAGCTTACCCGAGACGATTTAGATTGGCTAGGAATCCACGCCACAAAAATGAACGCCCATTTAGTTAGAACAATTTTTAGAGATATAGCTCATCCATTTGTACTTAAGCATTATGAAATTATTAGAAAGGTCGAGGAAAGAGTAGTCGTCGCATCCGGATGGAAGCCTGGATGGTCGACTGACTACTGTTCTGTAATGATTTGTGAAGACTACGGAATAAAAACCCTCATTAACCTCTCCAATATAGACCAAGTTTACAACGATGACCCCAGAAAAAATCCAGACGCAAAACCACTTGATAAGATTTCATGGACTGATTTTAGAAAAATGGTGGGAGATGAGTGGATTCCTGGAATGAACTCTCCATTTGATCCGATCGCTTCTAAGAAAGCGCATGAATTAGGAGTAAAAGTGGTAGTTTTAAATGGAAATAATATGGAAAATCTTGAAAATTACTTCAACGGAAAAGACTTCAAAGGTACTGTGATAGAATAGGCTCGTGCTATCCCATCTTACTCTTCAAAACTTTCGCAATTATAAGAAATCTAGCTTTGATTTTAAAGATAAGTCTTTAATAATAATTGGCCCAAATACCGCAGGAAAATCAAATCTCATAGAGTCGATTTTTCTTTTATCTACTGGAAAAAGTTTTAGAGCTGAAAAAGATTCTCAGATGGTAAAAATAGGACACGAACTCGGAAAAGTAAAAGCTAGAGTCGGAGACACAGATTTAGAAGTAGGTGTAACAGTGGGGGAAGTGGCAGGAGTAAGAGCGCAGTATAAAAGATTTTTTGTAAATGGAGTCGCAAAAAGAAGAGCAGATTTTGTGGGTAATTTCCCCTCAGTTTTATTTTCTCCCCAAGATTTAGAGGTTGTTGTTGGTTCACCAGGCTTACGCCGATCATTTTTAGATAATGTTTTAGACCAAACAGATAGAGATTATAGAATCGCATCACTTGGTTTTTCAAAGGCTTTAAAGCAGAGAAATGCGCTTTTAGAAATCGCAAAAGAAACAGGAGCAAGGCACGAAAAAGAGTTTGAATATTGGGACTCTTTAGTTATTCGAAATGGAAATGTAATTACCAGAAAAAGAGAAGAGTTTATAAATTATTTAAACTCTTCAAAGAAGAGCATATTTGATTTTAAGATTGAATATGACAAGAGCATAATTTCAAAAGAAAGACTTGAGCAGTACAAAGATGCAGAATCTGCGACTGGAGTAACTCTTGTTGGGCCTCATAGAGATGATTTTAAAATATTGTTTGATTACGGAGTTGGTGAGCTGGTAGAACTAAAATCTTTTGGTTCACGAGGACAGCAAAGATTGGGAGTAATTCAACTAAAATTACTGGAGCTTTCTTATGTTCATGACAATATTGATACCAAGCCCATTTTTTTACTTGATGATGTTTTTTCAGAATTAGATGAAGGACACATTAATTTGATTTTAGGAATTATCGATAATCAGCAGACAATTGTGACAACTACGCATGAGGAGTTTATTCCTGCGAAAATCCAGCGTACAATGGAGATAATAGAATTAAATAATGCAAAAGTTTGACGAATCAATTTTAAAAGAGCTTTATGTTCCTGCTTCTTCTTCTCACAAAGGCCAGAATGGAAAAGTATTGGTGATTGGCGGATCTCACTTATTTCATTCCTCAGCATTCTGGGCACTTGAAATAGCCTCGAAAATAGTAGATATGGTGTATTTTTCCTCAACGCCCATGAATAATGATATTGTTAAAAAGCTTAAGTCGAAGTTTATAAATGGCATTATTGTACCGCGCGAAAAATTAGAAGATTATATTGCCGAAGCGGATTCTATTTTAATCGGTCCAGGGCTTCCGCGTCCTGATGGGTTAGAGTTGGGAGACGATGATACGAAAGTGTTAACTGAGAAATGGTTGATGAAATATCCAAACAAGAAATGGGTGGTGGATGGAGGGAGTTTGCAGGTAATTGATCCGCAGGTTATTCCAAAAACAGCCATAATTACTCCAAATAAGAAAGAATTTAAGATGCTTTTTGGAAAAGAGATGACTCCGGAAAATGTAAATTTATTTGCTAAAGAATTTGGTTTTACTATTTTAGCTAAAGGAGAAATTGATTATGTGTGTAGCTCTGGTTCTTCGATTAAAATAAATGGAGGAAATGCAGGACTCACGAAAGGCGGAACCGGAGATGTTTTAGCTGGATTAGTTGCATCGTTTTATGCGAAAAATGACATATTTTTAAGTGCTGCTGCAGCTAGTTTTATTAATAAGAAAGCAGGAGAGTCATTATGGGAGAAAGTTGGCCTTTATTATAACGCGAGTGATTTGGTGGAAGAAATTCCATTCGTAATGAAAAAATTCATTTGACAAATCTAAAAAAAGGCCTATAATACTCAATTCATTCACTATGATAACAATTTTAGGAAGAGGTGCTTGGGGAAGTGCCCTTGCATCAGTTTTAAAAGAAAACAACAGAGAGTTTGTAGTGTGGGATCGAAAATCCGAAATAGAGCCTAATGGAATCGTTATTATGGCTATTCCTACGCAGGCAATCCGAGAAGTTTTAACAAATCATAAAGAAAATCTAAAGAACTGCGTTATAGTGAATACCTCCAAGGGAATCGAAAAAGGAACACATATGCTTCCTTTTCAGATTGCACAAGAAGTATTGGGTAAAAACGTTAAGTATCTTTCTCTTTTTGGTCCTAGTTTTGCAGTAGAAGTAGAAGAGAAGCTGCCAACATTAGTTAATTTAGCTTCACTGAACGGAGATTTAAAGCTTGCAGAAAAGGTTAAAGAAATATTTGAAACAGACTACTTTAGAATTAGGATAGCTGGGTCAGCTCAAGCCGTAGAGCTTTCAGGAGCACTTAAGAATATCTATGCAATTCTATGTGGGATTTCAGAGGGTCTAGGGTTCTTTATTAACACAAGGTCACAGCTCATAGGACACGCTTATAAGGAAACTATTAAGCTTTGTAAGGGATTTGGCTATCCAGTGGAGCCTGAAGCTATTGAGTGCATTATGGGAGACTTAGTGCTCACATGTTCAAGTATAGAGAGTAGGAATTTTAGATTTGGTAAATATTTAGTAAAACTAAGCGTAGACGATGCTCTTAAGCAGGTTGCGAGTACAGTTGAGGGAAGGAATAATATTCTTTCGGTTCCGTATTTATCAGAAAAGGGCGGAGTAGAGACTCCTTTTGCAAAATTTGTTTATGAAACAGTTCTTAATGATTCTCCGAAAACAGTTGAAGCTAGGTTTAGGGAAGTTATAAGTAAGGCTTAATTATTTATTTTCGAGCCTTTTAATAATTCTACTAAGCTGATAGGTTACAAATACCGCAAGAATTGTCACTATTATTGCATATATGCCCATAGAAAGAAGTGCTCCTCCGACTGAAAGATATTTTTTAACGTAACTAGTTACGAGTTCTTGAATAAAAGCATTCCATGCTAAAGCAGCTACTAATCCAAAAGCAGCAGTTGATAATGTAAGCATTTGCTTAACAAGTTCGATGTGGAATTTTTTATCTTCCTTCTTTTCGTCTTCTGTCTTTTCTTTTCGGGAATTATTCGGCATATGTGATATGATTATAGCACATTTAGCCACGTATTTATGTTTGAGCCAAAGTTCAATATCACAAATAGCATACTTAAAAGCATAGGAATAATTGAAGCCTGTCGTGAGGTAATTGATCACGCACCGCTTCTTCCATACTACGAAAGAGAATTTCAAAAAGATGCGCTAGTTAGGTCTGTTCATTACGGAACTCACATAGAAGGGAATGAACTTAATTTAGATCAAGCTGAGAAAGTAATGGAGGGGAAAGAAGTGCTGGCGAGAGACCGCGATATCCAAGAGGTACTGAATTACAGAAAGGTAATGGAGTACATAGGGCATTTAAGTTCTAAAGAAAATGTAGAGATTGACGAAGATTTAATAAAGGAGCTTCATAGAATTACAACTGACCGAATTTTAACCCCGGATAAAGTGGGGGATTTTAGAAAAACACAGGTGGTAGTTAAGAATAGTGTTACAGGGGAGGTAACTTTCCGTCCTCCTCCTTCTACTGCGATTCCACATGAAATGGAAGAATTATTGCAATTCATAAATAATAATGTAAGTATGGATATTCATCCTGTTTTGAGGTCAGGAATTGTTCACTATGAGTTAGTCCGAATCCACCCATTCGTAGACGGAAATGGTAGGGTAGCGCGCGCTTTATCGACTTTAATATTATTCCTTGAGGGTTATGACATAAGAAAATTCTTTTCTCTTGAAGAATATTTTGATAGTGACGCTTTGGATTATTATAAAGCACTCCAGAGTGTTGCAAATAATCAGGGAGATCTTTCTGTTTGGCTCGAATATTTTACAAAAGGACTTTCAATTGAGCTAAATAAAATTAAAGAAAAAGTTGAAAACATAAGTATTGATGCGCATCTAAAGGAAAAGCTTGGAGGAAAACCTGTTATGTTAACAGAGCGTCAAATTAAGATTATTGAATATATTCAGAAGATAGGGTATCTTCAGAACAAAGCTTTTGGAAATCTTTTCCCAATGGTTTCAGAGGACACGATTTTAAATGAATTAAAAGGTTTGGTAAAAGACGGAATAGTTAAGAAAACTGGAAGCACAAAAGGCGCAAAATACGTAATGGCATAAAGTATAATGCAGTAAATGAAAGAAAAATTTAATAAATTATCAACATCACTTTTTAATTGGTTATCAGATATTTTAGGTTCACCAGGAATGTTTTTGGTTGCTATTCTTTTTGTAATTTCTTGGATTTTATCTGGACCTTTTTTTGATTTTTCAGATACATGGGAATTAATAATAAATACATCAACAGCGATTATAACCTTCTTAACAGTTTTCATTATTCAAAATACTCAAAATAGAAATGATAGAGCTACTCAGTTAAAGCTAGATGAATTAATTCATTCAAATAAAAATGCAAGAAATGATTTTATTGACCTTGAGGATTTGGATGATAAGAAGCTAAAGGAATTAAGGAAAGAATATAATGCGTATAAAACCATTGGAAAGGATGCCCAAGGTAAAAAGAAAGAATGAGGTTTTCAGAGTTTTCAGATTATTTGGAAAAATTGGAAACGACAAGTTCGCGTTTGTCTCTTATTGAAATACTGTCAGAGCTTTTTAAGAAGACTCCAGATGATGAAATTGAAAAAATAGTTTATCTTATTCAGGGTAGAATCGCTCCTTTCTTTGCTCCACTTGAAATTGGAATGGCCGAGAAAAATGTGGCTTCATCGATCGCTATTGCATATGGAACAGACAAGGAAAAGGTATTAAAGCTGTATTCAAAACTGGGAGATATGGGAAAAGCTGCTCAGGAATTATCTAATTCCAAAAGTTCAAATATAACTGTCAGTGAAGTATTTGAAGTTTTGACACAGATTTCAAAAATAAGCGGAGAGGGAACTGTAGAGAAAAGACA
The DNA here is from genome assembly GCA_964490105.1 of uncultured Gammaproteobacteria bacterium. GTDB lineage: Bacteria > Patescibacteriota > Microgenomatia > Levybacterales > UBA12049 > 2-01-FULL-39-10-A. The sequence goes on from CAZAZU010000003.1 coordinate 69,025, forward strand.
AACCCTTCTCTCAGGACTACTCGGAAAAGTTGACGCATCTTCAGCAAAACACTTAGTTAGAATTCCATTGGGAAATACAAGACTAGGAATTGGAGATCCTACTGTTTTAGATGCACTTGCCACAGCAAAGCTTGGCGACAAATCCAAAAGAAAAGCACTTGAAGGAGCATATAATCGCACATCTGACTTGGGTTTGATTGCAAAAACTCTTTGGGGAAAAGGTTTATCTGCGGTAGAAAAACTGGAAGTTCGCGTTGGTTCACCAATTAGAAGTGAGCTATGTGAAAGACTTCCAAATCCTGAAAAAGTAATTGAGAAAATGGTGGAGGTAGATGTGCAATATAAATATGATGGATTTAGAGTTCAAATTCATAAAGATGGAGATAAAGTGCGCATGTTTAGTAGAAATCTTGAAGAGATGACGCATATGTTTCCAGAACTTATTAAAGCAACACTAGATCAAATAAAAGCCAAAACTATAATTTTAGATTCAGAGGCGTTAGCTTATAATCCTGATTCTGAAGAATTTTTACCATTCCAGGAAACTACTAAAAGAAGAAGAAAGCATGGAATTGAAGAGGCTGCAAAAGCGCTTCCTCTTAAAGCTTTCGTTTTTGACATTTTATATAAAGATGGAGAGCAGCTTTTAGATAAGCCTCTTACGGAGCGCATGAAGATCTTAGATTCAGTAATAAAAGAAGATGATGTTTTAATTCGCACAAAAAATCAGACGGTAAGTGATCCGAAAACATTGCAAGGATTACTAGATGATGCGATCAGTAAGGGACTTGAGGGTTTGGTAATTAAAAAACTTCAGTCTCCCTATGAAGCGGGCGGGAGAAATTTTAACTGGGTAAAGCTTAAAAAACATTCAGACGGAGAATTGTCTGACACAATTGATTGTGTATTACTTGGTTACATAACAGGTCGAGGGAAGAGGGTGGAGTTTGGCGCAGGGGCACTGCTTGTAGGGGTTTACGATAAAGATAAAGACGAGTTTGTCTCAATTTCTAGAATAGGTACGGGCTTATCGGATGAAGAATGGCGAGAGATTCACAAAAGAGCAGATAAAATTAAAGTTGATCACAAACCAGCTAGGGTTAATTCTACTATCGAACCTTCTGTCTGGATAAAGCCTGAGATTGTCATAGAGGTTTTAGCTGATGAGATTACTCGTTCACCGCTTCATACTGCTGGGAAAACCGAAACAGAAAATGGATTTGCTTTAAGATTTCCCCGTTTGGTCTCTTTTAGAGATAAAGATAAAAATCCGGAAGATGCGACAGATGTAAAAGAAATAAAACGCCTCTTTGAGATTCAGTATAAGAAGAATTAACTTCCTTGAGTTGTGGTTCCTGGCGTAGGTGGGGTAGGTTGCGTAGAAGCTACTGCTTCCTGAGCTCTTGCTAATCCTTCAGCAGTTGGTGGAGTTGAGCCCATTGCGCCTCCCATATTTGGTCTTAAGCCTATTGATCGGTTAGCTTGATCTAAGATATTTGCTCTTCCTAATGCTGGATCTTGAGGAGCTGATTGATCAGGCGCCGGAGTTCCTTCTAGGGTAGGTGCAGAATCCTGAGAAGGTCTTCCTCCAAGTTTGTGTAATACTCTGCTTATAAATCCTTCGCCTTCTGGCATTTACACATTTAAACATCTTATGTTTAAGTTGTCAAATCTGTATAATTGGCGTGTGCAGGTTATAGCGGATCTTCATCTTCACTCTAAATATTCCAGGGCGGTTTCTCAGCACATGGTTCTTCCCACAATGATGCAGTTTGCAAGGCAAAAAGGCTTGAATTTACTAACTACAAGCGATTGGACACACCCCCTTTGGATAAGAGAAATAAAACAGGAGCTAGGAGAATTTTCGCAGGGGATTTATGAATTAAAATCTAGTACCAACAAGCTGGATCCTAAATTTATTCTTTCAGTTGAAGTTTCATCCATATATTCCCAAGGCGGGAAAGCGCGCCGTATTCATAGTTTATTATTCGTACCAAGTATCGAAGTCGCAGGGAAATTTAATTCTGCTTTGCAGAAAAAAGGAGCGAATTTGAGTTCAGATGGGAGACCAATCGTAGGACTTTCACCACAGAATTTACTTGAAATCATAATGGAAATTGATGAGCGAAGTTTTATGATTCCATGTCACGCTTGGACCCCGTGGTTTTCTTTATATGGAAGTATGTCTGGGTTTGATTCTATCGAAGAATGTTTTGGGGATTACGAAAAATATATCTATGGTATAGAAACTGGCTTGTCTTCAGACCCTGCAATGAACTGGAGAATTCCAGAGCTAAAAAATCGTTCAATTTTATCTTTCTCCGATTCTCATTCTCCTATAAAGATGGGGAGAGAATCGACTGTTTTTGAACTCGAAAAACTTACTTATGACAATTTGAAAAAGGCAATCATGCGAAAATCAGCTTCAAACAGAATTAGTTATACGATCGAATTTTATCCGGAGGAAGGGAAATACCACTACACGGGACACAGAAACTGTGGTGTAGTTTATTCGCCAGTTGACACAAAGAAAAAAGGAACAAATTGCCCAAAATGCGGAAAGGGACTAATTGTTGGGGTAATGGAAAGGGTAGAAGATCTCGCGATAAGTTCTGAAAAAACTAACTCAGGGGTAGGAAAAAGCGGAGTGAAATGGACAATAGACCCCACAAAAAATCATCCGCCATTCGCAAAGCTAGTTCCTTTAAATGAAGTAATCGCAGAAAGCTTAGAAGTTCCTATAACAAGCATAAAAATAAAGCCAGTCTTTGATTTACTTACTGATAAATTTGAATCTGAATTTGAAGTTTTACTAAAAACTCCAATTGATGAAATTGCGAAAGTCGGAGGAGAGGAATTAGCGGAAGCCATAAGAAAAGTGAGAAGTGGGGACATAAGTATCCAGCCGGGATTTGACGGGCAATTTGGAATTGTAAAAATTTCCTCCGACGTTAAACCTTTGGAGGATAAAGACTTACAGAAAGAACAACTTGGATTAATCTAATCTCCATTGAAAAAAAGAAAATTCTTCTATAGAATTAAATTACAGTGAAGATAGATATAATTGGTTTGTTTGAAAAGATTTATTCGAAATTGCCCTCAATAAGTCCGGAACTAATAACTTTTGTAATAAGAATTATTCCTTTCTTCACAATAGTTTTTGGTTTACTCATAACAATCGCATCTGTTATGGACTTTTTAGGTTCAGCAGTAATAAGTTCATTTACTTTAGGTGGTCCTCAAATACTTCAGCAGCTTTTGGTTAGAAGTGTTTTGGGAATTGCACAAGGAATAATAATGGTTTTTGCTTACCCGCCGTTAAAAGCGGGACAGCAAAGAGGTTGGAGGCTTCTCTTCTGGAGCCAAATTCTTTGGATAATAGCAGCTGTAATTTCATTTAATCCGGCAGTAATACTTGGATTTCTTATTCTTTATCCGCTTTTCCAGGTTAAAAATCACTATAGATAACTCGTGGTATAATTATATTTAGTTGATGAAATTAATTGTAGGCTTAGGCAACCCAGGCAGTAAATATGAATCGACCCGCCACAATGTAGGTTTTATGGTTTTAGACCACCTCCTTAAAGATCTTGAACCAGTAAATAAATCTAACTGGACTACAGAAAATAAATTAAAAAGTGAGATTTTTATCTTAGATTATCAGCCAAAACAAGGCGAAATAGAAAAAGTTATTCTTGCAAAACCCCTAACTTATATGAACAATTCAGGGATGGCGGTTGGGTTAATTGCAAAATATTACAAGATTAAGCCAATTGATATTTGGATTGTGCATGATGAATTAGATTTGCCGTTGGGGTTTTTAAAAATAAGATTTGGTGGAGGAACTGCTGGGCATCACGGTCTTGATTCGATTCTTGAAAACATGAAAACTGATAAATTCTGGAGATTTAGGATGGGGATTGGGCTAGCCAAAAATAAAGACGGAATGGATAAGCAGCACATAAATGGTCCAGAATATGTTCTTGATGGATTTCGCGGTGGAGAAGCATCTAAGGCGCGCACCATGATGAAAAAAGGCTCCAAAGCTCTTATTACAGCCCTAGAAAAGGGTTTGGAATCCGCCCAAAACCAATTTAATACGAAATGAAAAAGATTGGTTCAATTCTTGAGAAATATGATCCGAAGGTTGATAAGCACATATCGCGCGAGTTCCAATCTTATGGAATGCATCTTGCCGAAGAATTAGATGATTATAAGCATCGCGGGTTGTATATAAAACTTGCAAAGACTCATCCGCGTCCTCTTTTAGAAAAAGCTTTTACATTTGCGGTAGATTCTAATGCAAAGAATAGGGGAGCTTTGTTTATGTGGAAGCTAAAAGAGTTAAAAGAAGCTGTTAAAAAATCTGCTGAAAATCAGAAAGTTTGATTCTTTAAAAGAAAATCCTCTACAATAATTTCAGTGGCAAAAAGTAAAGGCCCCCAACATTTAAAATTAGATTATCTATTAATGCTTTTTGTGTCGTTAGCTTTGATAGGTGTTTCTTTTTATTTCCGCGATGAGCTTTCCCATTTTTCTTCACTCGGCTTATTAGGGATTTTTTTAGTAAATGTCATAGGTTCTGCTACGCTTTTTCTTCCAGCTCCGGCAATTGCTTCAGTTGTAGCCGGAGGATTTTTATATAACCCGCTTTTTGTAGCAATTATTGCAGCGCTAGGATCTGCGCTTGGGGACATGGTGGGTTTTTTATTGGGGCATTCCGGAAAAGAAATTTTCTTAAAGAAATCTTCTTTCTGGTATAAGTTCTTTAAGCAAATGTTCCATAGGTTTGGAGCGTTATTTATAATTATTTTCTCATTTATCCCAAATCCATTATTTGATGCTGTAGGAATTTTCGCGGGAATCTTTTCATATTCTCCAATTAAGTTTTTTATATATGTTTTAATAGGAAGATTTCTTAGAAATCTTCTTCTTGCTTACGCTGGTTCATTTTTTTAGAATAACTTCGATGATTCATGTTTTAATAACGGGTTCTGTTCAGGGAGTAGGATTTAGGCAGTTTGTTAAATCACAAGCAAACAAGCTAAATATTAAAGGTTGGGTAAAAAACTTACCTGACAGGAGGGTAGAGGCAGTTTTCGCGGGAAATCAGGAAAATCTTGATTTGATTGTCAAGGAATGCAAGAAAGGACCATTTTTAGCAGAAGTAAAAGATATTAATATTGAGGTAATGCTCGATCAGGAATTTGAAGATTTCGAAATTATTAAGTAAACCTCTTTGCGATATAAGAAGCAATAATTGTAGTAATTGGAACTGCTAAGATTAATCCTATGCTTCCAGCAATAGCTCTTACAATCTCCTCGGCAATCATGTCCGTGTTAAGCATTACCCAAAGAGGGGTGTTTGATGGATTAAGAACAAACATAACAAACAACCCTAATGAAGCTCCTGCATAGGCTAAAATAAGAGTATTAACGACTGAGGCTATGTGCTCTCGGCCGATGTTATATCCTTTTACGAATAAGTCTGTAATTGAGAGTTTCTTGTCTAATTTGTGAAGCTCAAAAATTGCAGCAGATTGAGCCGTAGTGACATCATCCAGAACTCCTAGGGCTCCAATAATAATACCTCCAAGGAGAAGTCCTTGCGAGTTTATCTGTAGGTTTCCGATTTGAAGAAAAACATTATTTTCGTCTCCAAGTCCAGATAAATGAAATCCTTTGACAAATAAAAAGCCCAATATTCCCGTTATAGTGAGTGAAATAAATGTTGATACTACTGCGCTTGCGGTTTTTTTACTTATTCCATGCGCAAGAAAAATAGTAGTTAGCATGATGATTATGCTTCCAATCACGCTAATTAGCAGGGGATCACGGCCGTTTAGTATTTGCGGAACTATAAATCCAAGAAGAATTATAAAAGTTACGATCATTCCCAGTATAGATCCAATGCCTTTTATGCCAGCAAATAATAATATAACTGCAAAAAACCCAATTATTACTAAGTAAATATAATTAAGCCTGTATTTATCCCATATTGAATAAGATACATTTCCCTGATTTGTAACTTTTAATAAGATTATTTTCTCACCTGTTTTTAGTGATTTTTGTTCTGCGGTTTTTATTGAACCACTATTTTCCAAATTTATTTTTTTCCCTTTCTCAGCACCTTCAATAATTTCTACTTCTATAAACTGGGAAAAATTTTTATAATTTTGAATGTCTTTCGTTCCGCTTTTTATTACTTTTGTAACTTCAGCTTTAAAGTATTCCTGTTTTGGAGGCACGAATTCAGTTGAATTTGACTGTGCGAATGAGCTTGCGGGGGATAGGAGTAAAAAGAAGAATAGAAAAATCGTAATTAACTTTTTCATTAGATGATTATATCAGACAGTTTTAGTCTATTGACAAATGCGAATTATTTGCATATACTAATTGCAAATAACTCGCAAATGAAGCAGCAAAAACAATTATTACAAGAATCGGGATTGAAGAGGACAGAGGCGCGAATTGCCCTTCTTAATTTACTGGATAGGGAGAAAAATCCATTAGATGTATTTTCTATAACGGAAAGTTTGAAATCAAGCGGAGTTGAGATGGATCAAGCCACGGTTTATAGAGTTCTTGATGTTTTAACTCAAAAAGGTTTGATTTCCAAATTAGAATTTGGAGAAGGGAAGTATAGGTATGAGATGCAAAAAGAGGATCATCACCATTTAATTTGCTCAACGTGTGGGAAAATTGAAGATATAGAAGACCGGAAAATGGAAGAATTTGAGGCGGAAATAAGAAAGAAAAAAGGATTTTTAGTTAAATCTCATTCACTGGAGTTCTTTGGAGTTTGTAAAATATGCCAGCAGTAGAATCAATTTTTATATCAGCATTCATAGGTAGTATAGGTGCGCTTGCAGGAGGAGTTTTACTTCTTTTATGGAATAAATCCATTAAAAATATCTCTCATGTTCTCGTATCATTTGCTGCTGGAGCACTTTTAGGAAATGTTTTCTTTGAATTACTTCCTGAGGCAATTGAGCATGCAGAGGAAATAAGAGAAGCAGGCGGATCAGAAATAAATATTTTTCTGTGGACTTTAGCAGGAGTTTTAATCTTTTATTTATTGGATCGCGGAATTCACTGGTATTCTCATAATCAAAAGAATAAGAAAGGGAAACACGGAACCGTTAATATTCCCTTAGTTATTTTTGGAGATAGTGTTCATAATTTCATAGACGGTGTTGCAATAGCAATTACTTTTTTAATAAATCCAGCTTCAGGAATAGCAACAACTTTTGCTGTGATTGCGCACGAGCTGCCCCAGGAGATTGGTGATTTCGCAATATTGCTTCATGAAGGTTTAAGCAAGAAGAAAGTTCTTGTTATTAATCTAATTAGTGCATTACTAGCAGTGTTGGGAGCATTTATTGCAATTATGATTGGCAAATCTATAGAGGGAATTCTTCCATATGCGCTTTCAATAACTGCAGGCTTCTTTATTTATATTGCTCTAGCAAATTTACTTCCGGAAATTCATGGAGAGGAAAAGGAAGGTTATGCATTTAAAGAAACAGCATTCTTTATACTTGGAATTTCGATTATATGGTTAGTAATTAACTATCTTCCAGGTGGTCACTAGACAAGGAGTTATAAACTAAAAACCATGAATCATGAGGTTTGGATTTTTGAAATAATTCTTAATTCGTGATTCTTACTTCACTCATTGAGGGCTTTTTCAATTTCTGCTTTAAATTCTTCGTAAGGAACTGCTCCTGAGATTCTTATACCATTTATAAATGTTGCAGGTGTTCCATCTACTCCAACATCTGTTCCTTCTGCAATGTCTTCAGCTACTTTATCTGCAAATTTATTTGTAGAGACACATTCTAGAAGTTGAGCGCTATCTATTCCAACTGCAACTGCATATTCACCTAATTTAGCATCCAATGCTTCTCCTGTTAAAGCTTCCCAATCAGCCTGATATGTAAAGAGCTGATCATGATATTCCCAAAATTTCCCTTGTTCATTTGCGCATTCTGATGCTTCAGCAGTTTTTTGAGCATTTGGGTGAATTGAGGTTAGGGGATAGTGTCTATAAGCAAACTTAGCTTTTCCGGTGTCCACGAAGTCCTTTTTTATTTTGGCAAGCGATTCGTCGAAAAGTGTTTTACAGAACGGGCATTGGAAATCTGAAAATTCTATAATAGTTACCTTGGCATCCTTGTTTCCTAGAACTGGAAGATGACCTTCTTTTACATCAACTGGTCCCGTGATTTCAACAGCTCCCGTTCCATCATCAGTAGGTTGAGTCACGGTTGTTCCGCCATTTCCTTCTAGGTAGGAAACTTTAGTTATTAATACGCCAATTAAGAATGAAGCAACTAGAAGCAAAAAGCCAAGAATATAAACAATGTTTATTTTCAGTATTTTAGAAAGCAGGGAGCTAAGAGGATTAGATCTTTTTGGTTCTGTACTTGCGCTTTTACTGCGTGGCATTTGTCCATTCTATAAAGATTAGATTAGCGTGTCAAGATGATTTTTATTCATTAAGATATCGTTGACATAAATAATAATCATCTGGTATTCTTGATAAACGCTTATGGCAGATTTAACCTTTACAGATCAGAATTTTGAAGCAGATGTGCTTAAATCCGAATTGCCAGTTGTTGTAGATTTTTGGGCAGAATGGTGTACTCCATGTAAGATTACAACCCCAATTATTGAAGAGCTTGCTAAGGAATATGCTGGACGAGTAAAGATTGGAAAACTTAATGTTGATGAAAATCCAGATGCATCTGGAAATTACCATGTAATGAGTATCCCGACAGTTATGCTTTTTAAAAACGGAAAACCGGTAAATTCTGTAGTTGGTGCGCAATCAAAGGAAAATTTTAAGAAAGCGATTGACGAAGTTCTAGCTTCTTAACCCCCTATATGTTTGACGTAATTATAATTGGTTCAGGGCCAGCTGGTTTAACAGCCTCAATTTACACTACTCGTGCAAATCTTAAAACATTGATTATCGCCGGTCCTAAGTGGGGAGGTCAGCTTCAGTTAACTACACTTGTAGAGAATTTTCCAGGTTTCCCGGAAGGAATTCAGGGTCCAGAGCTAATGACAGCGATGAGAAAACAGTCTGAGAAGTTTGGAACTGAAATTGTAGAAAAGGAATTTATTTCTGGAGATTTTACTCACCCGGGTGGCCCTTTTAAGATAAAAGCAGGAGAAGAGGAGTACGTCGGAAAAACTGTAATTATTGCAACTGGCGCTGATACGAAGTGGTTAGGAGTTCCGGGAGAAATGGAAAAGATTGGACGAGGTGTTTCTACCTGTGCGCCATGTGATGGACCTTTCTTTAGAAATAAAAACGTAATTGTAGTTGGCGGAGGAGACTCGGCTATGGAGGAAGCTTTAGTTTTAACAGAATATGCGGCAAGTGTAACTTTGGTGCATAGGGGAGATAGCTTTAGAGCTAGTGAGATTATGCAAAAAAGAGTAAAAGAAAACCCCAAAATAAAAATAGTTCTCAATACTCAAATTAAGGAAATTTTGGGTGATCAAGTGGTAGAAAAGGTGAGCCTATTAAATAGTAAAACAAACGAAACATCAGAAATGCCTATACACGGAGTATTTGTAGCAATAGGCCACATCCCAAACTCAAAAGTTTTTGAGGGATTTGATCGCGACGAACGGGGTTTTATAATAGTACACGAGCATTACAAGACAAATGTAGACGGTGTGTTTACTGCTGGAGATATTCATGATTCGAAGTATAAACAGGCCATTACTGCAGCAGGATATGGTGCAGCTGCAGCTTTAGAAGCGGAATGGTGGTTAAGAGATAAAAATAGCAGTTGACCTAGCCTCAAAAATTAAGTATTATATTTTTTATGTTTAGAAAAACTACCAACAACATGTGTTGTATGTGTAACCTCTCTACGGAGGCTGGTAGTTTTGTGATGTAAAATCTAATTTACAAAACCGCTTTAAGCCTCCTTCAGGAGGTTTTTTTGTGGGTTTGATCCGCCTTTGCAGTTTTAAAACAGCCTCGGCGGGGATAAGGAAGGAGGTGAAAATGTATGCCAAGTTTAATTATAGGAGATCAAGTTATTTTTCAAGGAGTAGATGTGCCATTTTCAAGAGTGGCGCATAAATTACCTGATGGATCAACCCTTGTGTTTGATACAACAGGTATAAATCTTACAGAAGGCAGAAGAGAAATTACAGTTCAAAGTCGGGAATATTTAGCTGGTAGGCAGGATACTGGAAATCCAAGAAGAACTGCAGAAGGCGTAAGAACCTTTCAGCTTAATAGAAAAGGCGTAGGAGAACAAATACTACCTGGGGGTAGTATAGCTAAAGTGGTATTAGAAAGTGGTCCCTTGATCAAGTCCAGACCAGGACCTGATGGAAGACCGAGTCCTTGGGTAAATCCAAGCTGGAGAAGATAATTATTGATCGAGGGGGGTTTTAGCGGGTTTGAAGAAAGTCCAGAAGAAAATGGCAGTAAGGATTAGTATTCCGCCCGCTACCCAAATTGGAGCGTCAGGGTGAAGTGAAGCGGCGATATAACCTGAAAGAATTGGTGGGATACTCATGGCTAGCGCTGCCACACTTGAGTTAATTCCCAAGACTTCTCCCTGAATTTCAGGACTCGCGCTTTTACTAATAAGAGCAGTTATATTTGCAAAACTTATTCCGTTTGAGATTGCCATAAGTGGGACTATCAGGAATAGTTGCCATGATTGGGTAGGGAGGAAGAATAGGAAAATGGAAATACCAGTTCCGATAAGACCCATTCTTATTAATTGTTTTTCTGAGAATTTCGCTGAAAGTTTTCTAACAATTACAGCCTGAGTAAATGCTACCCAAAGCCCAACGTATGCAAAAAAGTCACCTATGTCGCCTTGTGTATAAGCAAATTTAGTAATTAAAAATACGCTAAAGAAGGTGGTAAAGAATGTGAACCCGCCATTAAATAAAAAGACAGTTCCAAAAAGCGTTCTTAGTTTTTTATCTATTGCAGCATGATAAATATTAAGAACTGACCTGCTCCAATTAATAACAAGTTTTGTATTTTTCACCTTTAATGTTTCCGGAAAGAACAGAAGAATTGAGATTACATTCACAAGTGAGAGAGCTGCTGCAAACCAGAAAGGAGTGGTTGCTGAAAACCAAGGTACGACACTTGGATCTGATAGTTTTCCTCCAAGATATGGACCAATTATAAATCCCAATCCAAACGCAGCTCCGATTAGTCCGAAGTTTTTCGCTCTATTTGCTGGAGTTGTGACATCTGCAATAGCAGCTTGTGCAACTGAAATATTTCCACCGGTTATTCCATCAAATGCACGCGATATAAATAGTAGGGGAATATTTTTTGTTAGAATTCCAATCGCAAACAATATATACGAAATAGCTGTCCCTGATAAGGAAATTGCGAGAACATTTTTCCTACCGAATCTATCTGAAAGTTGTCCTAGTATTGGTGCTGCTAAAAACTGAAATATTGAAAAAGATGCCGTTAAAAATCCTAATAGAATGTAGCCTTGATTTAAAGTCCAGCCATTTGGAAGCAAGAAATATTCAGATGCAGGATTTGCTAAGAGTTGAGGAATAACTGGAATTAAAATACCAAATCCTAAAAGGTCGACGAAAATTGTAAAAAAGATAACAGGTAAGGGATTTTTCGCGATGTGGTGTTTTAGCATGAGAATTTAGTATAACAGGGGGGAAAGGATTTTCTCAATAGTTATCGTTGATTTTTTTTGGTTGACATATACTATTTATAGTTCTAGAATCTCCGCGTATGGCAGGTTCACATGAATTGCCCGCGCAGCCAGGGGTTGGTGATCAGAGAATCCCTTGGCAAATTCCACAGCATTTTACTGATGCTCAAATACTTGAGCATCTTAAAGGAGTTCCAAGGCCATATTCTACAGATTTAGCTTTTATCCATCCTGATTTACTCGTGGTTTCAGATGCGCTTTTGGTTAGGTTTACAGGAGAAGATTTAATTTTAGAATTTAAAGAAATGAGAAGGATTGGAAGTCACACAGCTGCTATGAGAGTGGGAAGACCAAGGGATCTTTTTATAGTTGCATCACATTATGGTGATATAAGCGCAAGATTTTCCCGTCCCGTAATGGACAGGGGCGAATTTGTTACCGGACGCTTTAATTTAAGTACTAGGCCTGAAGCAAATGCAGACACTTTCATCGGAGAAAGTTATCGATTAAGCGATCCTCACTTCGATACCGTAGATGGTCGTGATTCATTAGTATTAGCTTTAGAGTCAGCAAGGAGAATAGAATCTGTTCAGCGATTACCAGCGTCTGTGCAGGATTATGATGCTTATTTGGCAGAACTTGCAAGAGAAAGACGTCCAAAACCCCATTAATCCTACCCTTGACACATTTTTAGCCTTGTGGTAAGATCAATTTACAAGTTTAGCTGAGGCTAGATGAGGAATCGTAAAAGATATTTATGTTGAATTACTTACATATTGATGAACCCTGCAGTTGTTAGCAGGCGTTTTTCACTGGTAATCAATCTCTTTTAAATCCTTCATCTTTTCAGCTTCAATTTGTTTAACAATCTAATAGTTTTCAAGTGGAATTTTCTCAGAGGTGTTTGGGGTTAGCCCGAACTTAGTGAAGGGCCTGAAGTTTAGCAGGTTGAACGCCTCATTTGCAATGAGGAGGTAGGGAGTTCGAGTCTCCTCAGGTCCACTAAAAAATTCCGCTGAATTTTCAGTTTGAACACTTTTGAAAAGTCTTGTTTTTTTAGACAAGCTTCCTAGTAAGAGGGAGCTTTTTTAAGAGAATAAGTATAAGGTGTTTGGTTCTTGGCTAGAGTTGGAAGTTCTCCACTAGCCAGAAACGAAACACTTTAAATGCGGCCTTTAGATTGAAGTTTGATTTTTATTAAACTCAGTCTAATTTCCAAATGATTTGGCTCTTTAACATGTGAAGAGAAGCGTCTTGTATATGGCTCGGTACCCCGATTTAATCGGGGCAAGCTGAGTTGTTTACAAGACAAACTACATTCATTTATTTGAATGTGGTAAGCGTCTTTAACAATATTCGCAAGAATAAAGTAACAAGAAAAAAACTACTCATAATGCTGATAATGGATGCCTAGGAGATTTTGGCCGAGGAAGGACGCATATAGCGGCGATACTCGTCGGTGAGGTGCTATAAACCTTTGACCCGGCGGTGTCCGAATGGAGTAATCCCACCTTTATGGTGAGCCTTTCGTAAACAATCCCGATTTAATCGGGATAATAGCGAAAAGGCGGGGAACGGCGTGAACTGAAACATCTAAGTAGCGCCAGGAATATAAATCAAATGAGATTCCCTTAGTAGCGGCGAGCGAAAAGGGAGGAGTCTAAACTCTGAATTTATTCAGAGGGTTGCAGGGCAGACGATATTCGATGTGGAAATTGATAGCAGAAGTGCTCGGAATAGCACACCATAGATAGTGAAAGTCTAGTAAGCGAAATCAATTTCTCCGATAGTCTGTTCCTAAGTACCATGGGGTACGGTGAAACCCTGTGGGAATCTGGGGCGGCCACGTTCCAAGACTAAATACCAAAATCTACCGATAGTGAACTAGTACCGCGAGGGAAAGGTGAAAAGCACCCCGAGAGGGGAATGAAATAGAACTGAAATTGTCAGCTAACAAGCAGTGAAAGTGCAGTAATGTATAATCACGTGCCTATTGAAGAATGAACCGGTGAGTTATTCATGGCTCTTCGTCTAAGGAACTAAGTTCCGCAGGCAAAGTGAAAGCGTGCTCTAAATGAGCGTTAATAAGAGCTATGTATAGACCCGAAACCAGGTGAGCTTACCTTGAACAGGTTGAAGGTTGACGAGAGTCAGCCGGAGGACCGCACTCGTATCCGTAGCAATGGGTTGAGATGATTTGAGGTAAGGGGCAATATGCCAAACGAACCTGGAGATAGCTGGTTCTCCCCGAAATATATTTAGGTATAGCGCCTGTTTTACGTTTCCAGGGGTA